>RECZ01000122.1 GCA_007693765.1 Phycisphaerales bacterium
ACCATCCTCCGAGCCCTCCGAGAGGTTGAGCCGGTGGTGGTCCGATAGTCCAAGCCAGCAAGACCTCCATCACGTGTTCGGACTTTGCTCTGTCAGGACGCCGGCCGCGAAGCTCAGACCGACACCGGAGGCGCCGCGCCGTCAGCGGCACTGGCGCAGATCGCTTCAGGCGGGCACGTGTACACTCTCGCTCCCTATGAGCAGCCCCATCGCCGAAACGCCGTCCCGCCTCCCCCGATCCGCACCCAGCGGCGCCCTCCACCGCTGGAGCCGCACCCTCATCCCGACCTCCAAGGACGCCCCCGCAGAGGCGCAGGCCGTCTCCCACCGCCTGCTGGTGCGAGCGGGATACATCCGGCAGGTGGGGGCGGGGATCTACGACTACCTGCCCCTGGCGTGGCGGGTGCTGCAGAAGGTCTCGCAGATCGTCCGCGAGGAGATGGACGCGGCCGGGGCCAGCGAGATGCTCATGCCGGCCCTCGAGCCCATCGAGCTCTTCGCCGGCACCAAGCGCGACGTCGACTACGGCGACAACCTCTTCAGGCTCGAGGACCGGCACGGGCGCACCGTCGCCCTCGCGCCCACCCACGAGGAGATCATCACCGAGATGATGAAGGGGAGTGTGTCGTCGTACAAGCAGCTCCCGCTGAACCTCTACCAGATCCAGACGAAGTTCCGCGACGAGTTCCGCCCGCGCTCGGGCCTGCTGCGCTGCCGCGAGTTCATCATGAAGGACGCCTACTCCTTCCACCTCGACGTGGAAGGGGAGGGGGGGCTGAACGAGGCGTACGACGCGATGCACCGCGCGTACGTCAACGTCTTCACCCGCTGCGGCCTCGACTTCACGGTGGTCGAGGCGGAGTCCGGCCCCATCGGCGGCTCGGCGTCGCACGAGTTCATGGTCAACTGCGAGAGCGGCGAGGACACGATCCTCGTCTGCCCCGTGAGCGGGTACGCCGCCAACGTCGAGAAGTGCGAAACGGGCGACCGCCCGCACGACTTCGGCGGCGAGCCAACGGGCGCACTGGAGAAGGTGCACACGCCGAACATGCCCGGCATCGACGAGGTCGGGAAGTTCATGAAGGTGAAGCCGGATCGGATGCTCAAGACGCTCGTCTTTCAGCGCACGGACGTCGCGGAGGGCGCGCCGGCGCGTTGGGTGCTCGCGGTGGTGCGCGCCGATCACGACGTCAACGAGGGCAAGGTGCGCGACGCGGCGGGGGGGCACTGCGTCATGGCGGACGACAAGGCCGCGAAGGCTTCGGGCTTCGCGATCGGCTACGTCAGCCCTCGTGCGCTTCTGGGCAAGGACGGCGCGCCCCGCGCCGACACGCTGTTGATCGTCGATCCGGACGCCGCGCAGGTCGGCTTCTGGGCCACGGGCGCCGACGAGGCGGATCACCACGTCAAGCACTTCAACTGGCGTCGCGAGATGGGCGCCGCTCTGGA
This sequence comes from Phycisphaerales bacterium, assembly GCA_007693765.1. Taxonomy (GTDB): domain Bacteria; phylum Planctomycetota; class Phycisphaerae; order Phycisphaerales; family UBA1924; genus RECZ01. Next base: position 1,450 of record RECZ01000122.1, read on the forward strand.
CGATTCGCGTTATGTAAAGGTGGCGGACGCCCGCAACGCCGTGGCGGGGGACCCCTCGCCGCGGGCCGCGGGCGCGACGCTCGAAGCCAAACGCGGCATCGAGGTCGGGCACATCTTCAAGCTCGGCGCGAAGTACTCCGACGCGATGGGCTTCCAGATCCTCGACGCGAGCCAGCAGCGCCGCAGCGTGATCATGGGCTGCTACGGCATCGGCGTGAGCCGAACGATGGCCGCGTGCGTGGAGATGAGCAGCGACGAGAACGGCATCGTGTGGCCGGCGTCGATCGCGCCGTACCACGTGCACATCGTGCCCATGAAGGTCGAGACCGAGAGCGACGCGATGCGGCACGCGATGGAGATCGGCGAGAAACTCCGCGCCGCGGGCTTCGACGTGCTGGTGGACGACCGCGACGAGCGCCCCGGCGTGAAGTTCAAAGACGCGGACCTCATCGGCTGCCCCGTGCGACTCACGCTGGGCGACAAGGCGATTGAGCAGGGATGCGTGGAGTTCAAGGCGCGCACGGACACGGGTAAGGGCGAACTCGTGAAGTTCGAGGACGCGGTCGCGAAGTGCCTGGAGGCGGTCGGGGGCTGAACACCGACGGCCCGACTCAGCGTGAGACGGGCAATTCCGCCGTGACGATCGAGATCAGGCCCGACTCAACCTCGTAAAACATGGGCACGATCCGCACCGCGGGGTAGAGCCCCGCGAGGCGGATCGCCTCTTCGAGCACGAAATCGGCGGCGTCGGCGATCTCGAACTCGGGGGCGAAGCGATCGAAGTGGGCGGCCGCGGCGTCGGCGTCCCAGCCCGCGTTGGCGACAAGGCCCTTGATGAACTGCTCCCGACGGGATTCGAGATCGACCATGCCGCATTGGCTATGGCCGATCAGGGCGAAGTGTCGGACGCCGCCCACGGCGATGGCGAAGGAGACCTTGAACTCGTGGCGCCGGAAGTTGGCCCCGCCGGATCGCAGGATGTACGCGAAGTTGGGCGGTATGCGGAGGCTCTTGCGGTGGTCCATGCACATGCCCACGAGCACCTCGGGGCGTTCGTGGACGCGATGCTCCTCGCCGAGATCGTGGTAGCGGAGGAGCCAGCCGATGGGGGTGTCCCGGATGTTCTCGGGTATGTCGTCGACCGTCCTGATGGGTACGAACTGAGCCATGGTGTACAGGATACCCTGTGGCACGATCGGGATGGGCAGGCGCGGGCGGCCAGCGGGCGTGCAAAGGCCCCCGAACCGCCCCCACCAGTCGCCCCAATCCGAGTTTTACGTAACATGCATTATAGGACGTTACATCTTAGCGGCGGGGGGGCTCGCCGCTGATGGTGAGCGAGAGCCGCAGCCCGCTCGACCGGTTCGTCACGCTCCCGGACGGGCGATCGCTCGCCTATCGCGAGCACGGCGACCCCCACGGCGTGCCCGTGTTCGTTTTCCACGGCATCCCAGGCTCCCGCATCCAGCGGCACCCGGACGACGAGATCGCCCGCTCCCTCGGAGCCCGGGTGATCACCGTCGATCGGCCCGGGTGCGGGCTCTCCGATCCCATGCCCGGGCGACGCATCGCGGATTGGCCCGCGGATGTTGCGTTCCTGGCCGATGCGATCGGGGCCGCACGGTTCCGCGTGATCGGGTGGTCCGGGGGCGGGCCGTACGTCGCCGCGGTTGCGCACGCTTTGCCAGAACGTGTGGAGCGCGCGATGCTCGTCTCCAGCCTTGCGCCGATCGATGCGCCGGGCGCGACCGAGGGCATGATCCGGCTGTTTCGTCTGGGGTTTGCGCTGGCTTACGCTGCGCCGTGGGTGCTGGACGCCAGCTTGCCGTTGTGGATGCGCCGGCTGGAGCGCGACCCGGAACGGATCGTGCGGCACATCGTCGCGCGAGCGACGCCGGAAGATCGCGCCTTGCTCGCCGATCCGGCGCTGCGCACGCTCTTCGGGCAGACGCTGCTCGACGGCGGCCGCCAGGGACGACGCGGGCCCTCGTACGAGCTGCGGCTCGTCGCCCGCCCGTGGGGTGTGCCGCTTGAGGAGATCCGCGTGCCGACGATCGTGTGGCACGGCGCCCTCGATCGCACAGCGCCGATCGGCATGGGCCGCTGGCTGGCGGGAACGATCCCCGGGGCGACCGGGCGATGGTTCCCGCGCGATTCGCATTTCCTGGCGTTTACACGGTGGCGCGAGGTGTTGGGGGCGGTGTTGGAGTGACGTGTCCTGCGATGTGGTGCAGGGGTGATGAGCGGCACGCCTGCCGCTGCGCGGTCAGGCGTGGCATCCTAGAATCGTGACCCCTCTCGGGAATCCGTGACGATCACTCCGGGGGCGAGTTTCACATAACGCTGGACGCTTCCGGCCGGGGCCGACTCCGGCGCGAACCTCAAACCTTACGAGCACGCATGTTCGAACGACTCTCAGAAGGCTTCTCCACCGCGCTCCGCCGCCTCTCCGGCAAGGGCGCGATCACCGAGGACAACGTCCGCGAGGCGATGGGCGACATCCGCGACGCCCTGCTCGAAGCGGACGTCCACTACGACGTGGTGAAACAGTTCACCGATGAGGCCATGCGCGACGCCGTCGGGCGTGAGGTGACCAAGAGCCTCGAACCGGGGCAGGAGATGATCGGCGTCGTGCACGACCGGCTGGTGGCGATGATGTCGCCGGCGGACGGCTCGGAGCCAGGTGTGCCGCGGGCGAGCCCCTCCCCCACCGTGGTGATGATGTGCGGGCTGCAGGGCTCGGGGAAGACGACGACGTGCGGCAAGTTGGCGGCGTACCTGAAGAAGCGTGGGCGGTCGGTGATGCTGGCCGCGGCGGACCTGCAGCGCCCCGCGGCGGTTGATCAGTTGCGGATCGTGGCGGAGCAGGTGCGAGACGAGATGCCCGGCGGCGCGACGGTGCGGTTCTACGCGGAGCCGGACAAGGTCGCGGCGTACGGCAAGGCGGTGGGCGTCGCGGTGGACGTGTGCAAGCGCGCGTACGCCGAGGCGCAGAAGCAGGGCGTGGACGTGCTGATCCTCGACACCGCGGGGCGTCTGCACGTCAACGACGAGCTGATGCAGGAACTGGAGCGCGTGAACACGGCGCTCAAGCCCCACCAGGTGCTGCTGGTCGTGGACGCGATGACGGGGCAGGACGCGATCAACTCCGCCAAGGCGTTCCACGAGCGGCTGGCGATCGACGGCGTGATCCTGACCAAGTTCGACAGCGACACGCGCGGCGGCGCCGCGATTTCCGTGAAGCACGTGACGGGCGCCCCCATCCGATTCATCGGCGTGGGCGAGAAGCTCGATGCGCTCGAGGAGTTCCACGCGCCGCGCATCGCGGGGCGCATCCTCGGGATGGGCGACGTGGTGTCGCTGGTGGAGAAGGCGCGCGATCAGGTTTCGGACGAGGACGCCGAACGCATGGCCGAGAAGATGGCCAAGGGCCAGCTCACCATGGACGACTTCCTCGGGCAGCTGCGCTCGCTGCGCAAGATGGGGCCGATGAAGCAGCTGCTCGGCATGCTGCCGGGCGTCGGCTCGGCGATCAAGGACGTGAACATCGACGACAAGCAGCTCGACCGCGTCGAGGGCATCGTCAACTCGATGACGGCGCAGGAGCGCAAGCACGCGAACCTCGTGAACAACTCGCGCCGCCGGCGCATCGCGCACGGCTCGGGCGTGGGCACGACGGAGGTCAGCCAGCTCCTCAAGCAGTTCGACGCGGTGTCGAAGCTCTCCAAGCAGATGTCGGGCATGGGCATGATGGGCCAGATGAAGGCCATGCGCAATCTTGAGCAGGCGGGCGCCGGGGCGATGAACAACACGCAACTCCCCGACATGTCCGGGCTGCGCACGCGCGGCAGCACGCACACCGTCAGCCCAAAGAAACGGTTCAAGCAGCGGAAGAAGCGGTGAGCCTAGCCCCGTCGCGGCGCGGCTAGGAGAGCGGCAGCGGGTCGCGCTCGCGCCCTTCCGTCCACGCCAGGTAGCGGGGCCAGAAGACGTCCGTGATGAGGATCTTCACGCACGCGGCGACGGGGATCGCGACGAGCACGCCGTACAGACCGGCCACCGCGCCCGCGCCGAGCACCGCGACAATGATCGTGGGCGTGTCGAGGCCCGTGGCCTTGCCCTGGATGAGCGGGTTGAGGACGTAGTCCTCGGTGAGCTGGATGGCCCAGTAGACCACGGTGGGCAGCAGCACGATCACCCACCACGACACGGGCTCAGGCTCACCGGCCTGACCAAGCCACATCGCGATGATGGCGACGGGCCAGCCGATCACACCGAGGTACGGGATCGCCGCGAGCAGGCCCGTGAGGGGACCGAGGACCAACGGCGCCGGCACGCCGATCGCCCACCAGCCGATCGTGAAGAGCACAGCGAGGATGAGCGCGATCACGATGCGTCCGCGTATGAACGCGGAGATCACGCGATCCATTTTGCCCAAGAGCGCCAGGGTCTCCTTCCGCTTGCCCTCCGGGATGACGCGCTCGCCGAGGTCGAGCAGGCGCCCCAGCCCGACGGACATGAAGAAGAAGAACATAGGCACAAGGAAAAAGAGCGTGAACGCGATGTAGCCGATCGTCCCGATGATCGTCCACCCCAGCGAGAGCGCCGACACGCCCCCGCCCATGATGGTGTTGGCGATGGCCTGCTGGTTCTGGTCGAGCCACTGTTCGAGAACGGTGAACCAGTCGATCGTGGGCTCGCGGGCCGGGGCCTCGCCGTTCTCGACGGCCTGCTCGATGAGTGCGGCGGTCTCCTCGTCGACCTCCCCGCCGAACGTGAGATCGACGCCGGTCCGCTCTCGGAGGTTGTGTCGCCACTCATCGATCTGATCACGGATGCTGGGGAGGCCGTCGCGAAGGGTGCGTAGGAACGCCACGCCCTGCACCACGGCGAGGCCCGTGAGCGCGATGAACGGCAACCCAACGGCCAGCAACGCGGTGATGATGACTGTGATCGCGGCGGCGGTGCGCCCGATGGTGCGCGCGATACGCGAAACGATGGGCTCCAGCAGGTACGCCAGCATCAACGCCAAGAGCAGGGGCACGGTGACGATCCGCATCAGGTAACCGATGTAGATCACAAGCCCGACGAGCGCGATGAGCAGCACGTCCCGCACGGGCTGAATCTGCCACAGGTGGCGGTCGGCCAGCGGGGAGAACCCGTCCTTGTGTGTGTTCTGATCGTTGCTCATGCCCGCCGCACGCCCCCGCGCTCAGCGCGAGCGGCGCGTCGCCCCCCCGGCGAGCGGCGAGGCGAACGCCTCGTCGAAACTGAAGACGTCGGCGAAGTCTTCGATGGCGTCGTCTTCGGTCTTGTGGAGCACGCCGGACTCGACCATGTCGTAGACGATGCGGCCGAAATCTTCCGTGCGGCGGACGTTCCAAGTCCGCAGCACCAGACCGGCCATTAAGCCGTACTGACGGATGGCGAAATCACGCAACCCCAGGCAGAGTTGCTGCCCGGAGACGTTGCGCGAATCCACGTCGCTGACGGAGTCGCGCTCACCCTGCAACGCGTTGGCGGTGTGGTCGAGCCCCTCGCGGACGAAGCGGTACGCCTCGGGCGGGTAGCCGGTCGTCCCGGCGCATGCGCCGTCGATGGTTGGGTTCTGCTCACTCACACGCTGCACTCCTGCCTGTTTGCGTCGTTGGCACGGGGCCTCACTCGTGAGACATGCTATCGGCAATCCGGTCCAGAGTCGGCAAATTCCCCCCTCGACCGCCAGCGGTGAGCGCCGACACCGGGGGCGTTTCCGGGGACATTTCCGGGGGCTGGTCCGGGGGCGGGTCCGGGGGCGGGGGCTCGTGGAGCAACCAGCGAAGCCGCGCATCCGCCCACGTCCCGGCGGATTCGACGCCGACTCTGGGGGTGTTGTCGACATATCCGCCGGGCAATGGACCGCGACGGGCCGTCTGGATCCAGACACGCTCGCTCGTCACGAGATCGTCGCCGTCGAGCGTGCGGTCGATGGCCATCGCGGCGCAGAGGCGCCCCGGGCCGGAGGCGATTTCATGGTCGCGGATCGTTCGTCCCGCGTCGCGGCCCGACGATCGCAGCCGACGCATACGCTCGACGCCCTCGACCGGGCGTGCAGCGCGGATCAGCACGGCGCCGGGGTGCCCCTCGCGCACGCAGGCGATGTTGAAGCAGTGATGGACGCCATAGATCAAATAAACGTAGGCCGTGCCGGGTCGGGCATATATGCTCTCGTTGCGCGGGCTGCGGTGGCCGTTACGGGCGTGCGATGCGAGGTCCTCGGGGCCGGTGTAGGCCTCCGTCTCGACGATGATCGCGCTGAGGCGCTCGCCGCCGGGGAGCGTGCGCACCAGCCGCTGCCCGAGGAGGCGCTGCGCGAGAGTCGCCGCGTCCGTCGAGAATCGTGCGCGGCCCCAGCGGTCGTCCACGCTCACCCCTCGAGCGCCCCGCGGAGCCGCTCGCCGACGAGCGAGCCCAACGCCAGCGTCTCGATCTCCGTGCCCGTGTCCATGAGCATCGCAAGGGGATCGGAATCGCTCGAATCGCCCACGGCCACGCGCACGACGCCCGCGATGGGGCCTGGATCGAACATAAAGAGCGAGGGCTGCAGGCCCAGCGCACGGGCGCCGTTAGTGGTGATCATGCGCAGCAGCGTGCGGGCGTCGGCGCCGTCGCGCTCACGGAGGCAGCGCGCCTCATCGAGCGTGGCGATGCGCGCCGGGCCCTCGCGCGGCAGGTTCACCACGGAATCCGTGCCCAGCGCGACGTTCACGCCGGCGTCGAGCATGTCGCGCCAACGGTGCCGCCCGACGGTTTCGCCCCGTCCGAAGTACGCCCAGCCGCGGGGGCACACGACGACGTCGGCGGCGGTCGAGGCGAGCATCGGCAGCGCCCCGTCGGGGCAGTCGTTGACGTGGGCCAGCAGCCAGTGCGCAGCGCGCAGGGAGGGTTCGAGGTGCGCGACGGGGTGTGCGCCCGCGCCGACATCGTCGAGGATCGCATCCGACCAGACGTCGAAGCGTTCGAGCAGGGCGCGGATTGGGCCGTCGCCCTGTTCAATGAACCGGCGTTCCTCGACGCTCTCGGCGAGGTGCGTGCAGAGCGGGGCCCCGGTGCGGGCGGAGAGCTCGCAGACGCCCGCGTAGAGGCGTGAGCCCGCCGTGAACGGCGCGTGCGGCGAGAGGCCGATGCGCACCCGGTTGGCGTCGCCCACGCCGACACGATCCAGCATGGCCGCGGCGTCGCGCAGGACCGTGGCCTGGCGATCGCCGACGCCGAAGAGCTCAACGTACGAGACGCCGAGCAACGGGGATGCACGCAACTCCAACGCGGCCTCGACGCGCCCGACGCCCGCGATGTCCCCCACCGCGACGACGCCGCCGGCGATCGATAGCGCCACGCCGAGGCGAACCGATTCGCGGATCGCACCCTCTTCGTGGAGGCGCTCGCGGAGGATCATCGCCAGCCACGAGTCGAAGCCGTCGGCGGGGTCGTACCCACGGGGGCCGATGTGGGTGAGGTCGAGGTGGGTGTGGGCGTTGACGTGGCCGGGCGTCAAAACGCTGTCGGGCAGGTCGATCTGGGGGGCGCCCACCGATCCCGGGTGCTGATCGACGAGCCCCGGGGCGCCCGCGGCCAGGACCTCGCACCCCGCGGCGCCGACCCGGAGCAGCAGCGAGCCGGGAGCCGCCTGCACGCCGTGGGCGTCGACGACGGCGCGGGCGTCCAGGCGGATCGTGTGTGGAGCGCGGGCTCCGGGGGTGGTGAAGACGGGGATCGGATTCATGGGGGGTAGGGGTTCAGGCCGATGGATTCTCGGAACGTGCGTGGCGTGGCGCGGATGATGCGCCCCCGCCGACACGGTATGCTGTGATCAACGCTGGCGCGCTGTCCGAGCCCCGGCGCAACCTATCCCGCCCAGAGGAGTTGGCCCCATGTTGAAGGTGATCCCCGCCCTACTTACCGCCGCCCTGATCATCGGGTCGATGAGCGGCTGCGCGAACCAGCGCTACGAGCAGCTCGACGCCGCCTACAGGGCCACCCTGTCTCGCAACCAGGAACTCCAGCAGGAACTGGACGCCCTGCAGCGCGAGATCGACATGCTTCAGGCCCGCATCGGCGATAGCGACTCCGCCTTCGGCAGCGCCGCGGAGACCAATGCCCAGTTGCGCGCTGACCTCCTCCGTCTGCAGGAGCGGTACCGGCAGCTCGAGTCGCGTCTCGCCAACCTCGACTTCACGGCGCTCAACCCGGAGACAGACGCGGCCCTCCGCGAACTCGCCCGGCAGCACCCGGACCTGATCACGTACGACTCGCGTCGCGGCATGCTCCGCTTCGCCAGCGACCTCACGTTCGCGCTCGGCTCTGTCGAGGTGCAGCCTCAGGCGACGCAGAGCCTGCAGGCGCTCGCTCGCGTCCTGCAGGGCGCGGCCGCGACAGGTTACGACCTGCGCATCGTCGGCCACACGGACAACGTGCCCATCGGCAGCGCCACGGCGCAGCGACACCCGACCAACACGCACCTCTCGGCGCACCGCGCCATCGCCGTGCGTGATGTGCTGGGCAGCGCGGGCATCTCGCGCAACCGCATGGAAGTCGCCGGATGGGGCGAGCATCGTCCGGCGGTCGCCAACCGCCCGGGCCGCGGCGGCACCGAAGAGAACCGGCGCGTCGAGATCTTCCTCGTTCCTTCCACGGGCAGCGCGGAGTTGGAGTCGAGCAGCGGAGCCGCGTCGCCCGCACCCTCCAGCACCCGCAGAGAGCCCGAGCCGATGAAATGAACGCCACGGCGCACCGGCGTCTGACGCTCGCCATCGAAATCAGCAACCCCTCCACCGACCCGGCCTCGCCCGGGTCGGTGTGCATCGGGGAGACGCCCTCGGGCGCCCCCCCCACCGTTCTCGCCACACAACACCTCGCCCCAAGAGCTCGCCACGACGATGCGCTGGCGCCGGCCATCGCCGGCGTCCTCGAGAACGCCGGCGCCGCTCCGGCGGATGTGGCCCGGCTCGCGGTCTCGATCGGGCCCGGCGGGTTCACCGCCCTGCGGATCGCCGCGGTGACCGCCAAGCTGTTCTCCGAGGCGACAGGCGCGGCGTGTGTGGCTGTGCCCACGGCTGCGGTTGCGGCTTGGGGCCCGGGTCTTTCCGGTGTGTTCGCGGTGGCGCTGGCCAGCAAGGGTGAATCGGCGTGGGTGGCCGTCTATCGCCGCGACGGCGTGAATGCACCCCCGACGCCGCTGCACGAGGGTTCGCTGTGCGACGCCGCCGCGATGTGCCGTCTACACGCGGCGACGCCGCTGGCGTCGATCATCGCCGACCGCTTCCTGCCGGCGTCGTTCGCGGCATGGGCGGCTGAGAACCGCGTGGAGATCCGCCCGCTCGTGCTGCGTGCGGAAGACTGCCTGCGCGCCGCCGCTGGCCTCCCTGACGTCGATCCGATCGTGATGGCTCCGTTGTACCCCCGCGAGCCCGAAGCGGTGAGCAAATGGCGGGAACTACACGGTTGAGGCCCGCGCACGCCCTTCGTCCTTCGTCCTTCGGGGGCTATGCTCTGCCCGTGCCACTCGCCCTTGCACCTCAGATCGTCGTTCGGTCGCTGGTCCGCTGGGGACGCTTCACGCGCTTCACCGCCGCGACGGTCGACGGGTTCTTCCGCGGCGTCGGCACGTGGTCGAAGTGGTCGAGGCTGCGCCCGCAACTCTACTTCGTAGGGACGACGTCGATCCCCGTGCTGGCGCTCACCGGCGCGTTCATCGGCGCCATCCTCGCCATCGAGGGCTACCTGCAGTTCGCGTCGATCGGGCAGGAGAACAGGCTCGGCGGCGTCATCAACCTCTCGGTGATCAAGCAGATCGGGCCCGTCCTCGCGGCGATCATGCTCGCGGGTCGCGTCGGGTGCTCGCTCGCGGCGGAGCTGGGCTCGATGCGCGTCACCGAGCAGCTCGACGCCATGCGGGCGATGGCGGCGGACCCGATCCGCGTACTCGTCGTGCCGCGCGTCGTGGCGTGCATCGTGATGATCCCGCCGTTGACGGTCGTCTCGAACCTGTGCGGCGTGTTCGGAGGCTGGGTGATCACGACGCAGTTCTACGACGCCAGCCCGGACCAGTACTGGCGCTACACGGAAGCCTTCATCACCTGGTTCGATGTGGCGAACGGGCTGATCAAGTCCGTCTTCTTCGGGGCGGCCATCGGGCTGATCGCCTGCTACAAGGGCTTCACGTGCAAGCCGGGCGCCGAGGGCGTCGGGCGCGCGACGACGGACGCGTTCGTTATCAGCTTTCTGGCGATCATCATCATGAACCTGCTGCTCGCCAAGCTGCTCAACGACATCGACCTCATCCGCACTGGCGGCGCGCTGCGCAACCTCATGGGCTGATCGAGGCGGTCGCTCCCCGTCGCGGCGCCCCCACAATGGGCGGCCGGTGCAATGGGTTTTTGCTGTGCGCGGGGCGGGTGACCCGGGTGCCGCGGGCGAAGTGCCGTGGCGATTCGGACGATGATTTATCCGTCCCGCCCGCGATCCCCCACCGAGGAGACTTGGATGCCCGCAGCGTTTGAGACGGCAGCGATGGTCACGTCGACATACGGTGCGACGGCGACCGGTGTCTTCGTGCCGGTGACGGGCGGCGCGGGGCTTGTGTTCACGACGCTGGTGGTCGTCTTCGCGTGCGCCGTGTTGCTGCTTGTGATGCTGCAGATCCGTCGGTCATTGCTGCGCATCAAGTCGGAGCTCCGGCGTGTTGAGGACGAGTCATCGGTCCTGGCGCTGGTCGCGAGCCGAACGCATAACGCGGTGATCATCGCAGATGCGCAGGGCCGCATGGAATGGGTGAATGAAGGGTTCGTCCGGATGACCGGGTACACGCTCGAAGAAGTGCGCGGGCGCACGCCGGGTTCGGTGCTGCAGGGCCCAGACACCGACCCGGAGACCGTCGCGCACATCCGCGACTGCCTGCGAGCGAAGCGCGGGTTCAACGTGGAGATCCTGAACTACTCGAAGAGCGGGCGGCGCTACTGGCTTGATGTCGAGGTGCGCCCCGTGTTCGGGCCCGACGGCGAGGTGCACCGGTTCGTCGCCATCGAGATGGACGTCACCGAGCGGAAGAACGCGGAGGCCGAGCGTGAGCGCCTGCTGCACGATCTGAACGTGCGCATCGCCGCGCTGCGGACGATCAACCTCGTCGCGTCGTTGTTGCAGAGCGAGACGCTCTCGGAGGAAGAGGTCTGCGGCCGGGTGCGCAGCGTCCTCGAGCGTGGCGTGTTCACCGATGAGCGGGTGGCCGCCCGGCTCACGCTCGACGGGGTCGTCATCGGCGCGGATGCGTCGATGGAGGGGATGACGCTGTGCGCCTCGGAGTGGACGCTGCGGGGGAATCGGAGCCTGCGGCTCGAGGCGATCGCCTCGTCGCAGCCCGAAGGAGAACAGCGCCCGGAGCCCGTGCCGATCCACTCCCGGGAGACGCTCGAGATGGTGGGCGAGATGCTCGCCTCGCACCTGAACCGGCGCTGGCTGGAGTCGCATATCCGGCACAACGCCGAGCAGAACACGCGGACGCTCGACCTGCAGCAGGGCATGACGTTCACATTTCAGAAGATCGACGGCCGGTTCATCCACACGCTCTGCCGCGGCAAACTCCTCCGCAGGCTCGGCTTCGAACCGGCCGACATCGAGGGCAAATCGCTCGCCGAGTTCCTGCCGGAGAAGCTCGCGCGAGAGAAGGAAAAGTCGTACGCGCGGGCGTGGGAGGGTGAACGCTGCTCCTACGAGGGACATTCGGCCGACGGGACAATCGTGTATATCGCGCAGCTCGAGCCGGTGATCGTAGGTGGGCGCGTGCTCGAGGTGATCGCCACGTGCGTGGACATCACCGAGCGGCGGACGGCGGAGGAGCAGCAAGCCCAGGCGACGCGTTTCCTGCAATCCACGCTCGACTCGCTCAGCGCCCACATCGCGTTGCTCGACGATGAGGGGACGATCGTCGCCGTCAACAGGGCGTGGCGCGACTTCGCCGCGAAGAACGGGCTCATGCTCGACGGCTTCGGGCTGGGCCTCAACTACATCCAGACGTGCCGCGACGCCACCGGAGAATGCGCTGAGGAGGCGGAGGCTGTCGCGACAGGCGTGCTCTCGGTGCTGCACCACGAGCGCGACGAGTTCTCGATCGTGTACCCCTGCCACTCTCCCGACAAGAACCGATGGTTCGTGGCCCGTGCCACCCGATTCCATGACGAGGGCCGAACCTGGATCGCCGTCTCGCACGAGAACGTGACCGAGCAGGTCGAGGCCGAGACGGCGTTGAACGCCCACGCGAAGCAGCAGGCGGCGATCGCACACCTCGGACAGCACGCGCTGCACGACAGCGACATCGACACGCTGATCGAGCGCGCCACGGGCATCGTCGCCGAGACGCTCAATGTCACGATGTGCGCCGTCTTCGTGCACGACGCCACCAAGCAGGCGATGCTCGTGCGTGGAGGCGCGGGCGGCCTCGGGCACGGTTGCGGCGAGGTGTCGGACTCTCAGCCCCTGCTTCGGGCCGCGATGGACGCCCATGAGCCGATCGTCGTCACGGACGCCGTGGATGAGCGGGTGCGTCGAGTCCCCAAGTGCTTCCTCGAACGCGGGGCGCGCAGCGGTCTGGGCATCGGCGTGCATACCCACACCGGGCCGTACGGCGTGCTGGCGGTGTTCTCTGAGCACGCCCGCTCGTTCGACGGGAACGATCTGAACTTCGTCCGCGCGGTGGCGAACGTGCTGGCGTCGGTCATCGAGCGGCAACGCGCTGTGGAGCAGATGCAGGAGCACGCGAGCGACCTGCTCATCGCCAAGGAGACGCTCGAGCGGCAGGCGGGAGAACTCACGCGCCGCAATCACGAGTTGCAGGCCGCACAACTGGCCGCGGAGAGCGCCAGCCGCGCCAAGAGCGAGTTCCTCGCCAATATGAGCCACGAGATCCGCACGCCGATGACGGCGATCCTCGGCTACGCGGATCTGCTGCAGGAGACCGGCCAGTCCGACCTGGAGCGGGCCGAGCACGTCCGCACGATCCGTCGCAACGGTGAACATCTGATCGCCGTCATCAACGACATCCTCGACCTCTCCAAAATCGAGGCCGAGCGGATGGAGGTCGAGCGGATCGAGTGCTCGCCGCTGCGCATCGCCGCGGACGTCGTCTCGCTGCTGCGCCTCCGCGCCGGCGCCAAGGATCTCGACCTCACGCTGGACTGCCACGTGCCCGTGCCGGAGGTCATCGAGTCGGACCCGACCCGTCTCCGGCAGATCCTCATGAACCTGGTGGGCAACGCCATCAAGTTCACCGACTCCGGCAGCGTGCGTGTCGTGCTGGCGCTCGATGACACCGCGCCGGGCGCACGTCCGAAGCTGCGGATCGACGTGGTGGACACCGGCGTCGGGATCTCTCCCGAGCAGCGGACGGTGCTGTTCCGCCCCTTTGCGCAGGGCGACACCTCGACGTCGCGCAGGTTCGGCGGCACGGGGCTGGGGCTGGCGATCTCACGCCGCCTGGCGCAACTCCTCGGTGGTGACATCACGCTCGAGAGCGAGGCGGGCCGCGGCAGCACGTTCTCGCTCACGATCGATCCCGGCGCGTTCGACCCCGAGAAGCTCATCGCCACCCCAGACCGCGTCGACGCGATCCTCAATCACGCAAGCCACGCCCCGCTGGAGGGCGACGGAACGTCGGCGGTGACGCTGCGCGGCCGCGTGCTGCTCGCCGAAGACGGCCCCGACAATCAGCGCCTCCTCTCGCACCACCTCCGCAAGGCGGGCGCCCAGGTCGAAATCGCCGCCAACGGGTTGCAGGCCGTCGAACTCGTCGAGGATGCGCAAAGACGAGGCGACCCCTTCGCGCTGATCCTCATGGACATGCAGATGCCCGAGATGGACGGGTACACCGCGGCCAGGGCGATCCGCGATTCGGGCGTCGCGACGCCGATCGTCGCGCTGACCGCCCATGCGATGCGCGGCGACCGCGAGAAATGCATCAACGCCGGTTGCGACGACTACCTGAGCAAGCCCGTCCTCCGCGACGACCTGCTGCGGGTGTGCCGCGAATGGCTGTGCCGGGCATCCAACGCCGCGGCGTGAGGCGTGCTCCGCGTCAATCGAGGGCGTTGCCGAACCTGTCGCGCTGGAGCGGGGCGAGCACGTCGAGGATGCGGCGTTGCACCTCCGCGGGGGTGCCGAGGGCGTCGATCGCGCTCCGCTTGTCGGCGGCATAGTGCGCGAGGACTGGCTGCGTCTCGGCGCGGTAGATCGAGAGCCGACGGCGGATAACGTCTTCCTTGGTGTCGTCGGCCCGCTTCTCACGCTCAGCGCGGAGCCGGAGGCGGGCGACCATCTCGTCCATATCGTCGCAGTCGAGATGGATGATGCGCAAGACGTCGATGTGCTCGTCCATCAACTCGGCCTGCGTCTCGCTGCGGGGGATGCCGTCGAGGAGCAGCAGGTCGGCCTCTGGGCTGTAGGCGCCCTTCTCGACCAACTCGGCGGTGTAGCGGCGCCAGAGTTCGACGGTGACGTCGTCGGGAACCAGTTCGCCCTTTGTGGAAAAGCTCAGAAAGAGGCGCCCCATCTCGGAGTCTTTGTCGAGCGCACGGAACATGTCGCCCGTCGAGAGGTGAAAGAAGCCCGGGATGCACCCGAGGATCTTCCCCTGCGTGCCTTTGCCCACGCCCGGCGCACCGAACAAAAGGACCGTCTTGTAGCGTTGTGTCGTGCTCATCCGGTGGTTTCTGCGTGCGGCACGCGCCTCTGGCGTCGGGCGGGCTGGTCGGGGGTGTGCGTGGGCCGACTGGGGAGGGAAAGAGTACCGCCCCCCGCGCCGGGGGCAAGCGCCGGCGGCATGTTCCGTCGTGGGCGTCGAGGCCGATAAGCGGGTATCTTGAGCGTATGCGAGGATTGACGCACCGGTGGGTCGTCGCGCAGCAGCGCCCGCACACCCACCCGCCCGGCACGGATGCCCTCCCCACGCGCGTGCTCTGCGCCCGCGGCATCGTCGCGCCGGACGCCGCGACCGCGTTCTGCGAGCCGCGCCTCACCGATCTGCACGACCCGTCGCTCCTGCCCGGCGTCGACCGGGCCGCGCAACGCCTCCTCGATGCGCTCAAGGCGGGCGAGCCCACGGTCCTCTACGGCGATTACGACGTCGACGGCGTCGCGGCGTGCGCCATCCTCTTCCATGTGTGTCGCGCCCTTTCGCCCGAAGCGCCGGTCACAACCTACGTCCCCCACCGCCTTGATGAGGGATACGGCGTCAACGGCGAGGCGCTGGAGCGCTTCGCCGCCGACGGGGTCCGACTCGTCGTCACGGTGGACTGCGGCGTGACGGCCGTGGCCCAGGCCGCGCTCGCCCGTCGGCTCGGCCTCGACCTCGTCATCAGCGACCACCACAACTTCGCCGGCGACCCCCCCGATCTGCCCGACGCCCACACGCTCGTCCACCCCCGCCTGCCGGGCGGCTCGTACCCGTTCGGCGAGTTGTGCGGCGCCGCGGTGGCGTTCAAGATCGCGTGGCGGCTGGCGACGCTGGCCAACGGCTCCGATCGCGTGCCCGACGCGATGCGCACCCTGCTGCTCGACATGCTCGCCCTGGCGGCGCTGGGCACGGTCGCGGACGTCGTGCCGCTTGTGGGCGAGAACCGGGTGATCGCTCGTTTCGGTCTGGCGCGGCTGCGATCCATCGAGAATGAGGGCATGCGGGCGCTGATCGAGGCCTCCGGACTGGCGAGCAACAATGTGAACGCGGAGGACGTGGGCTTCAAGCTCGGGCCGCGCCTCAACGCCTGCGGCCGGATGGGCCACGCGCGCGAGGCGATCGAACTGCTGACGGTGGCGCGCGGCGCCCGCGCCCACGAGATCGCCGGCATGCTCACGCAGCAAAACGACAAACGACGCGCCGTGGAGCGCGCCATCGCCCTGCAGGCCGACGCGATGGCCGTCGAGGCGGGCATGACCACCGACGAGCGCCGCGCCATCGTGCTCGCCCACGAGGACTGGCACCCCGGCGTGCTGGGCATCGTGTGCTCGCGCCTCGTCGAAAAGCGGCGCCGCCCAACCATCCTGCTGCAACGCACCGGGGGCCCGGGCGGCCGCTGCGTGGGCTCGGGGCGCAGCATCGACGGCGTGAGCCTGCACGCGGCGATCGCAGAGTGCGAGGACCTGCTGGAGAAGTACGGCGGGCACGATATGGCCGCGGGACTGGCGCTCCCCGAGTCGAACCTCGCCGAGTTCGTGGAGCGGGTGACGGAGGCGATCAATCGGCGCACGAGCGTGGAGGACCTCACCCCCCTGCTCCGCATCGACTGCGACGCGACGATGGACGAGCTCACGCCCGACGCCGTGCATTCACTCGGACGCCTCGGGCCCTTCGGACGCGAGAACCCCACGCCGGTGATCCGGGTGCCCGGCGTGCGTCTCGAGGGATCGCCGCAGCCGCTGGGGCAGCAGGCGCGGCATCTCGCGCTCAAGGGTCGCTGCAACGGGCGCGTGATGCGGTTCGTGGCGTGGAACTGGGGTGATCGGCGCGAGGCGCTGCCCGCGGGATCGGTCGTCGACCTGGTGGTGGAGCCGAAGGTATCGGCGTGGTCGACGATGCGCACCGGGCAGCCCACCGTGGAGCCCGTGATCCGCGACGTGCGCGTGCTCGAAGGCTGAGGGACGGGCCGCCGCCGCCCGCGTCACTGCATCGTGCTGCCGATGGAGAAGATGGGCAGCAGCAGCGCGATGGCCAGGCCGCCGATGAGGGCGCCCATCACGCTGACCATGATCGGCTCGATCAACTGCGTGCCGTGCTTGATAGCCTCGTCGAGGTCTTCCTCGGTCACCGCGGCGATGCGGTCGAGCGTCTCGGGGAGCTTGCCCGTGCGTTCGCCGGCCGCGATCATCTGGGCCACGGGGGGCGGGATGATGCTCGATTTGGTCACGACCTCGCCGATGGTGAGGCCGCCGGTCATGGAGTCGAGCATCTTGTCCCACAGCCGCGACCAGAGCACGTTCTCGGTGACGTTGCGCACGATGCGCACGGCCTCGATGAGCGGCACGCCCGCCGCGAGCAGCGTGGCGAGGGTGCGTGTGGCGCGGGTGAGGTAGTACTGCGTGAACATCGGTCCGATGATGGGGGCGTGCAGCTTGCACCAGTCGATGGTCCAACGGCCGCGTTTCGTGGCCCGGAAGGCGAGGAAGCCGGCGACGGTGGCGGCGATCGCGGCGAGGATGATGGGCCAGTGGTTGATGAGCACGTTGCTGATCGCCATGACGATCTGCGTGGGCTTTGGGAGCGCAGCGCTGCGCGAGGAGTAGATGCGCGCAAACCTCGGCAGCACCCAGATCACGAGGAACACGGTCACCGCGAGGGCCATGGTGATCATCGCCAGCGGGTAGGTGAGGGCTCCCTTGATCTGCTTGGTGGTGCGCCGTTCCTTGCCGAGGTAGTCCGCCACGCGCTTGAGCATCATGCCCATCGAGCCGGAGGCCTCCGAGGCGCGCATCAGGTTCACCATGATGCCGGGGAAGACCTTGGGGAAGGCCCCCAGCGCCGACGAGAAACTGGCGCCGGACTGCACGCTCTCCTGCACGGCCTCCATCACGCGGCGCAGGCTCCCCTTGCCGGCGTGCGCGGTGTACGCGTTGAGCGCCTCGATGAGGGGAACGCCGGTCTCGAGCATCACCGAGACCTGTGAGCTGAACGCGATGACCTCCTCACGCTTGACGGTGCGCGCCGCCTGACGGATGCGCATGCTCTCGACATCCACGGGCATGCCGCCCTCGTGGATCTCGATCACGGTGCACCGCTCCTGGCGGAGCTTGTGCAGCGCCTCGTCGCGGGTCATGGCTTCGAGCGAGCCCGAGCGTTGCGCCCCGTTGTCGTCCAGCACGCGGTAGGAGAAGGTGGGCATCGGTCACTCCTTGGGCGACGGCGCGGGGGCGTCGGTCGAGAGGGAGATGCTCGCGAGGGCGTCCACCGAGAGCACCCGGATCACCTCCTCGACGGTCGTCTGCCCCGAGACGACCTTGGCCATGCCGTCGTCGCGCAGGGTGTGGTAGCCCTTGCTGATCGCCACGGCCCGGAGCCGCTGCAGGCTGGCGTCGGTGGCGATGACCTCCAGCACTTCCTCATCGGGAATGAACAGCTCGAACACGCCCACGCGGCCGCTGTACCCGCGGCCGCGGCAGCGTGAGCAGCCGACGCCGCGGTGCAGCTCCGTGCAGTTGCTCGCCATTGCCTTCATCGAGGCGCGTTCGGCGGCGTCGGGCGTGTAGGACTCCCTGCAGTGCGGGCATATCTTGCGGGCCAGCCGCTGAGCGAGCGCCGCGCGGAGGATGGCCGCGACGAGGTAGGGCTCGATGCCCATGTTGACGAGACGGGTGGCGGCGCTGAGCGAGTCGTTGGTGTGCAGCGTGCTGAAGACGAGGTGGCCGGTGAGCGCGGCTTGCGTGGCGATCAGCGCGGTCTCGGCGTCGCGGATCTCGCCGACCATCAGGATGTCCGGGTCCTGACGCAGCAGGGCGCGGAGGGCGCCGGCGAAGGTGAACCCGGCCTTCTCGTTGACCTGGAACTGGTTCACGCCGGGGATGTTCGCCTCGACGGGGTTTTCGACGGTGGAGATGTTCAGCTCGTCGCTGGAAAGCTCGCACAGCACGCTGTACAGCGTGGTCGACTTGCCCGAGCCCGTCGGCCCGGTGACGAGCACCACCCCGTTGGCGCTGGCGCACGCCCGCCGCCAGTCCGTGAGCATGTCCTGCCCCATACCGAGCTTCTCGAGCGCCACGATGGCGTTTCGGTTGTCGATGATGCGGATGACGACCTTCTCGCCGAACTTGCCGGGCATCGTCGCGATGCGCATGTCGATCGGCCGGCCGTCGATCATGATGTGGATGTCGCCGTCCTGCGGCAGGCGCCGCTCGGAGATGTCCATCCCCGACATGATCTTGATGCGCGAGATCACCGCCGGGTGCATCTGGTGCGGCGGGGTGAGCTTCGTGACGAGGCGCCCGTCGACGCGGTACCGCACGCGGCAGGCGTGGTCGTCACGCTCGATATGGATGTCCGACGCCTTTTCCTGCACCGCGTGGTACAGGATGTAGTTCACCAGCTTGATGACCGGCGACTGCCCGGCGACCTCCTCGAGGTTCTTGATGTCCGTCGCCTGACGCTCGACGACGGAGAACGCGCTGGAGTCCACGTCGTCGTAGATCTCGTCGATCACGAAGACGTTGGCGCTGGGCAGGTGGGCCTGCAGCGTCGTGAGAATGTCGCGCTGCGTCGCGGCGACGATCTGGGCACGGTAGCCGCACACCCGCTCGATCTCGTCGACGAGGAAGAGGTTCGCCGGCTCGCTCACCGCGACGGTCATCACCTCGTCGACGAGGAAGAGCGGCAACACGTGGTGTGCTTCGATGAAGTCGCGCGGCAGCTTGTCGGTGACGCGCGGGTCGGCGATGCGCGGGTTGAGCTTGGCGTACGGCACGCCGTACGCGTGGGCCAGCGCCTCCACGACCTGTTCCTCGGTGACGAAGTGCAGATCGACGAGGATTTCACCCAGGAGCTTCTTGCGACCGGTGCGGCGTTGCTCGTCGAGGGCGTCGTCGAGCTGCGTCCGCGTGATGAGGCCGCGCTCGATGAGCAGCTCGCCGAGTTGGATCTTGGCGCCCACGTTGGCGAGCGTCGGATCGCTCATCGCAGGCTCCTCACCGCGTTTTCGAGCGTGTCGTGCGACTGGAACGAGCGGTCGAGGCGGGTGATCTCGAGGATCTTGGCGACGTTGTCATCGAGGCGCACGAGCCGGAGCTGACCGTGCCGCTCCGCCACACGGTCGCGGGCGCGCAGCCAGCACTCCAGGCCCTCGGAGTCGATGAACTCCAGGTGCTCGCAGTCGAGGACGATGTCCTTGGCGCCGGCCGCCATGCGCTCGCTCACGAGACGCGTGAACCGCTCCGTGTCCTCGTGCGTGAACTCCGCCGAGAGCGTGAGCACGCTGACGTGCCCGTGATCCTGAAAGGAGATCTTCACGCCGCGGCCCCCTCGCCGGGCTCTCGCGTGGTGTAGTCGCGGGTCTCCAGCGTCATGTGCTTGCGGACCATTCGGTCGTAGGCGGAGAAGTCCAGCTCGACGAACAGCGACGCCAGCGCGGGATCGAACTGCGAGCCGGCGCAGTTGCGGATCTCGGCGAGCACGCGGTCGCGCGGCATCGCCGGCCGATAGGTTCGTGTGGAGCTCATGGCGTCGAACGAATCGGCGATCGCCATGACCCGGGCGACCATGGGGATGTCCTCCCCGCGCAGGCCGTGCGGGTAGCCGCCGCCGTCCCACCGCTCGTGGTGATAGAGCACGCCGGGCAGCACGTCGCTGAGCTGGGGGATGTCGCGGAGGATGCGGTGCCCGATCTCGGGGTGGCGCTTGATCCACTCGAACTCGTCGTCTGTGAGCCGGCCGGGCTTCCGCAGCACGCTCTCGGGCACGCCGATTTTGCCGACATCGTGCACCAGCCCGGCGATGTGGTAGCGCTCGAGCGTCTCGTCGGACATCCCGGCCCGCCGCGCGAGCTGCTTCGTGAGGTGCGCGACGCGCTCGGAGTGACCGCGGGTGTACCGGTCCTTGGCGTCGATGGAGGCCGTCAGCGCCTTGAGCGTGCCGAGGAACATCGACTGCTGGTCTTCATACAGCGTTGAGTTATCGAGCAGGATGCTCATGTACCCCGCCGCGGCCGCGACCAGCTTGATGTCCACGCTCGAGACGTCCGGGTCGTCGCCCTGCTTGTCCGCGACGAGGATCACGCCCAGCAGGCGGGCGTCGCGCGAGACGGGCAGCGCCAGGGCGTTGGCCACCACGCTGCGCCGGACAGGGTCGCCGTTGCGGGGCAACTCAAGCACGGCGGTGTTCTCTGTGTCGATCGTGCCGAGCACGTTCCTGGCGCTGCGCTGCAGCCATGCCGACTCGGAGTCCTCCGCCCCGACCTGCAGGAATCGCCCCGCGATCGAGCCCGCGGCGGCTCGGTCGTCGACGAACGCGGCCGCGATGATCCGGAACGACAGCGTGGCGTGCAGCTCCTCGAGCACCAGGCGGACGTAGTTCTCCGGCTGCACAAGCTCGTTCATGGACCGCCCGAGCTTGTAGAGGAGGTTGATCTCCTCGTACGACTCGGTGAGCTGCTTGCTGAAGCCCTCGACGGCGAGGTTCTGGCTGCTGATCTTCTCCTGATCCTCGTAGAGCCAGCGCAGCAGCGCGGGCATCGCGTCGACGCACTCGCGCGTGTGGCGGGCGATCGGGGTCAGCGCGGCCAGCGCTTCATCGACCTCGACGGACGCGTCGCGGCACAGGGCGGCGAACGAGTCTCCTCGGAGCGCATCGGCCATGATCTGGAAGGCCAGGAGGTAGCCGGAGCGCCGCCGGCGGTGCGAGATGGGGTGCGCGGACACCCAGACGCCGGGCACAACCTCCGCGGGCGCGGGCTCGGTCTGCGTCGCCCACCGCGCGGCGATGTCGGCGAGAGCGCCGCTGATGGCGGGGGCCGTGATCCAGCGCACGCGGGTATCGTCATCGAGCGGCGGGTCGATCACCATGCCGCAGCCGTCGACGACCGCGGTCATCGCTCCCAGCGCTGCGCACCGCTCGCGCACGACGTGGAGCGCGCCGGTGTCGAACAGGTTCTCGGCGGCGCCACTCATGCGGCGATGCCCCCTGTGCTTTCATCGAGATTGACGCCAAGCATCGCCGCGGCCTTGCTGAGCACTTCACGGGGACTGAACGGCTTGCCAAGCACCTCGCGGATATTGGTCTTGGAAAGGTCGTCGGAGGAGAGCGCGTGACCGCGGGCTGTGAGCAGGATCGCGGGGATCTTCTCCGTCGCGGTGTTGCGCTTGAGCTGCTCGCAGAGCTCCAGGCCGGTCATGTAGGGCATCTGGAGATCCGTGATCACGATGTCGGGCAGTTCGGCGCAGGCGATCTCGTACGCCTCCTCGCCATCGGAGGCGGTGAACACCTCGAACCCGGCGTTGCGCAGCTTGAGCGCCACCACATGCGTGATGTGGGCCTCGTCATCGACTACCAACGCTTTGCTGACGTGCATCTCTCGATCTCCTGGGGCGGTCACGCCGCGGCCCGGCCTTCGTGCACGAACGGGATCGTGAACCAGAAACGGCTGCCCATGCCCACCTTGCTGGACACGCCGACCTGGCCCATATGAACAGTTTCGACGATGTGCTTGACGAGGTTGAGCCCGAGACCTGTGCCCTTTGCCACCCGCTTGTAGTTATCGATCCTGTAGAACTTGTCGAAGATGCGTCCGAGATCGTCGGGCGGGATGCCGAGCCCGGTGTCGGATACGGCGATCATGACCGAGCGCGTGGCGTCGTCGTTCTCGATGCTCACCGTCACCCTGCCGTTCTCGGGCGTGTACTTCACCGCGTTGCTCACGAGGTTCAGCACCACCTGATGGATCATGTCCCGGTCCGCCTGGGCCGTGTAGACCAGCGGGCCGGCCTTGGTGATGAGCGAGATGTTCTTCAGCTTCGCCTGCGGCTGCATCACCTCGATGGCCTCGCGGGCAACCTGCACGAAATCCACTTCTGAACGCTCGACCTGGACGATGCCGGCCTCGATGCGGCTGATGTTGAGCATGTTGTCGATGAGCCGACCGAGACGGTCGGCCTCGTTCTTGATGATCTGATAGAACTCGCTGCGGCTCGCCTCGTCCTTGGCCTCGCCGTCGACGAGCATCTCGACATAAGCGTTGATCGAGCTCAGGGGCGTGCGCAGTTCGTGCGAGACCTGCGAGACGAAGTCCGACTTCATCTGGCTGATCTCCTTCTCGCGGGTCACGTCGCGCAGGATCGTCACCAGCCCGCCCGACGATTCGCCCGACGCGGCGCCTCCGGAAGAGCCGGGCGCGCCCACCGCACCACAGGCGAGTGAGGCGATGGTCACGTCGTAGTGCGCCGGGCGTCGGATGACGCCGCCTTCGCCGGACTGCGCGGACATCACGTACTCGACGTGCCGCCGGTCCGAGGGCGTGGCGGACTCCCGCGCCTGGCGGATGAGATTCGAGAGTGCTTCGTCGTGCAGAATCTCGTCGATTGGTGTGTGGACGCAGCGGTCGAGGTCGAACCCGAAGAGCCGGGCCGCGGGCTCGTTGGCCATGATGAGCTCATCGAACGGGTCCGTCACCAGCACCGCGTCACGGAGGCCGTTGAGGATCGTCGCGATCTGCTCGCGCTCCGTCTCGCTGATGCGGTGGCGGATCTCCATCTCACGGAGGCGCGACACCGCGCGGTCGGTCTCCTGCGCCATGCTCTGCCGCGACTCGACCACGGCGCCCACGAGCGGGCGCAGCCAGTGCGGCGTCCCGCCCACGCTCAGCGCATCGGCCAACTCCTTGTCCAGAAGCGACCGGCGCAGGGCGCCCAACCGCCGATCCACGGCGTAGCCCAGCAGCAGCGTCGCGGCCGCGACGAGCGCCGCGCTTACCACCGAACCGAGCGCGACGCTCATCGCCGAAGTGCCCTCGACGCCGGTCACCCGCAGCGCCAGGTAGGCGGCGGCCCCGCCCCCGACAAGCCCGGCGGCGGTGGCGATGCACGCTAGTGTCCGTCCGATTTTCACTCGTGGGGCTCCAGCATGTGTTCGTTCAGAGGACGGATGTTCACGGCTCCACCAGCGTCAGCACGGGTCGCGACTCGGCGTCAACGCGGAGGGCTTGGGCGCGGGCGAGCGATCGGGCGGCGTCCTCGTGACGCCCGAGGGCGCGGAGCAGCGAGGCGTGCAGCGCCCACGCGGCCGGCTCGTCCGGGGCCGTCCTGACCGCGGAGTCCGCGTGTCGCAAGGCCGCGCCGTGATCCCCCCGCGCTCGCAGGTACGCGGCCTGCAGCATGTGGCCCTCGACACGCGCCGGCGCGATCGCCACCACGCGGCTTGAGGCTGTTCTCGCTCGGGCCAGGTCGCCCAGCAGCATCGACGCGTAGCCGAGTTCGATCCACGATTCGACGTCGGCCGCGCCCTCCGGCCCCGTCGTAAGCTCGATGAGGATCGACCGGGCCTCGACCAGTCGGTCGATCTCGATCAGGCACCTGGCGCGCATCCGCCGCAGATCGCGTCGAGACGAGGCTTGTTCGGTCTCGAGCAGGCGCGAGAGGCTGTACTCCGCCTCGGCGAAGCGGCGGTCCGCCACCTGCGCCCGGGTGAGGTCCTCCAGCACGCCCGCGTCGTCCGGGGCGAGCAGCCGGGCCTCGTTGTAGTGCGACAACGCCAGGGCGGGATCGTTGCGCATCAGGGCGAGGTGGCCGAGCGTCTGGCGCAAACCGGCGTGGTGTTCGAAGCGTGTGCGCAAGGCGCGGAGCGATCGTTCAGCGTCGTCCAGGCGGCCCTGCTCGATGAGCATCTCCGCCGCGGCGAGCGCGTACTGCGCGTTCGAGGGCTCGATCTCCCACGCGGTGGTGTAGCTGGCGTGCGCGGATTCATGGTCGTTCACGCGCTCGAACAGGATGCCGCGGAAGTAGTGCGCCTCGTGGAACTCCGGGTTGATCTCGAGCGCCCGCAGCAGCGATTCGTTCGCGCGTTCGTGCTGGGCGAGTTCAAGCAGGATGCGCCCGCGCAGCGTGTGGCTGCGGGCGACGTTGGGGTTCAACGCGACGGAGCGATCGATGGTCCGGATCGCCTTCTCGAGATCGCCGGCCTGATACTGCTGCTCCGCCATCTGGAACTCGGCGCCGGCCTTGATGCCGTCGAGACGCTCCCGCGCGTTGACCATGTGCTCGGTCGTGTACTTGCCGTGCCCGGACGAGCAGCCGACCAGTGTGGCCGCTACGGCGAGCGTTCCTGTGATGCAGAGAATGCGCACTCGGCGCGGCGTTTTCGTGATGACGTAGGTCATTGCCCATCCTCATTGGCGTCGGCGGTGACGACGGCGCCCGTGGCCCGAAGCGGCGCCCAGAGCCGGTGCAGCACGCCCTCGCTGAGCTCGACGGGCTCGTGAAGTTCGGCCACAGCGGGTTCCAGGTCATCGAGCCCGACGCGTGGCGAACCGGCGTGGAGTTCATCGAAGCGGAACGCGGTCTCTTGTGAAGCAAGCGCGCCGACGCCCCCCACGGCGGCGTCACCCGCGGCGCCCGGCGACTCCGACGCACGCCGCACCGCGGCGGCAGGCGTGCCGGGCGCTTCCTCGTCGCGAGAGGCATCGGGGCCGGTATCGGGCTCCGTTGCAGGGTCCGAGGCGCGGTAAATGTCCTCGAGCACGCTCCGCACCGGCCAGCGCTCAAACTCCTGCGTGAGCTTCTCGCGCAGGCGGATCGCGTCGGGCTGTGTCGGGTTGAGCTCGAGCGAGCGACGCACCTTCCACAGCGCTTGCTCGCGGTCGCCCTTGCGCATCAGCTCGTCGGCCTCGACGTTGAGCTTGGCCGTCATGCGCTCGCGACTCCACGGCAGCAGGCCTTGGCGTGCGCCGGCGCGGACGAGCTCCGTGTACTCCATCGCCTTCTCGCCCTGGGCGAGCAGCGAGTTGTCGTGCACGATCGTGGGCGTGATGAGGAAGATGATCTCGACGCGGTCGATCTCGTCGTCGTGGCCGCGGAAAGGCGCCCCGATGATG
The DNA here is from genome assembly GCA_007693765.1 of Phycisphaerales bacterium. Taxonomy (GTDB): domain Bacteria; phylum Planctomycetota; class Phycisphaerae; order Phycisphaerales; family UBA1924; genus RECZ01. Next base: position 27,030 of record RECZ01000122.1, read on the forward strand.
GGGATGTCGCCGAGGATGGGCACCTGACGGCGAGTGAGAGACGTGCTCTCCTTGAAGAGCCCGCCGAGCACGATCGTCGAACCGTCACGGACGATGACGTTGGTCGTGAGCTCCTGCGTCTCCTCGTCGGGGATGGAGATGGGCACCCCACCGGAGTCCACCGATTGGCGGATGAAGCCCTGCGAGACGGAGGGACGCAGCTCCATGCGGATCATCCCATCATTGGAGATGAAGGGCCGGAACGAGAGCTGCGTGCCGGTGTCCAGGAACTGGACGGACTGCGTGGTCGAGGTCTCGGTCGCGGTGGTGCTGAGGTAGCCGAGGCGACGCCCGACGAGCACGCGGGCTGGCTGGCGGTTGAGCGCGAGGATCTTGGGGTTCGACAGCACGGTCGTGTCCGCGACCTCGTCGAGCATGCGGATGAAGAGGCTGAAGTCGCCCTCGACGACGCCGATGCGGAGCGTGCCGCCGGGCGCGCCGGTGTTGCCGGGCGTGGACACCACCCCCGTGCCCTCCTGCGCCCCGACCCCCCCCTGCCCGTCGCCGCCGCCGGGCGATCGCAGAGCGTTGAACACCGAGAGCGGGCCGCCCGAGGCGACGAAATCGGAGAAGTTCAGGTTGCCGATCACGGAGAAATCCACGCCGAAGGCGTTGGCCTCCGTGAGCTTGGTCTGCAGGATCGTTGCCTCCACGAGCACCTGCGCCGGGCGCGTGTCGAGCTGGCGCACGAGGCGCTCGATCTCCTCCACGTGCTCAGGGTAGTCGTAGACGACCAGCGTCGAGGCGAGGGCGTAGCTGTCGGCGCCCACCGGACCATCAGGGATCGAGAACGTGCCCACGTCGCCGTTGGTGCGGATCTGCCCGGACTCAGAGAGCAGCGGCGTCACGAACGCCGCGGCGTCGTTGCCGTTGAGGTAGTTGAGCGTGATGACCTTGGCGACCGGGCGACGCTCGGCGCGCCGGATCTGCCGCAGCTCGTCGAGGGTGTAGACGTAGATGAAGTGGCCGCGCTCGACGTAGCCGTACCCGTTGACGTGCAGGATCGCGTCCAACGCCTCGTAGAAGGTGGCGCCGTAGAGATTGGCCGTCACCCGGGCCGAGACGGCCCGGCTGGCGACGATATTGCGGTTGCTCTGCAGGGAGAGCAGTTGAAGCACGTTCGCCAATTCCTCGTCCTGCAGGCGCATGTCGACGGTCATGTGCTCGCTGACGTGCACAGCCGGCGTGCGCGCGGATTCCGCGGCTCCCGCACCAGCCCACGCGTGCGGGGTGAGTGCGACGATCGCGCAGATCGTTGCGACGAGTGCGAGCGGGGCGGTATGTCGTGCGCGGCGTGTGTACATCTCTGTGTTTCTGTCGGCGACGGTCGCCGGTTATCGGATCGGCTCTGCGTGCTCCAGTCGCACGCGCGTGCCCCCCTCGTGCTCCAACTCAACCCAGTGATGGGTGATCTCGACAAGCCGGAACGTGCCGATACGACCGCCCAGAGCGATAACGTCGCGCCGACGGGCGTCGCTCTCGCCGTGCTCGATGATCGCCATGGGCTTGACACCCAAAATGGTGCTCCTGAGTGACATGCGCCCCGCGAGGGAGCGTGCCTGCTCCTCGGGGCTCTGGATCGGTGCGGCCCGATTGGATTCGTCGGCGTTTCCTCTCCCCGACTTGCCCCCCGGCGGCGCGTCGACCTTCGCAGGCGGGTAGCGGCCCTCGTCCAGGGCGAACAGATCGCGGGAGATCGGCGGAGCTTCGATCAGGCGGTTGGCGCCCTGAGGGCGAAAGGTCATCACCGGCGACGCATCGGTGGCCGACTTGGCGTTGAGGGGCGCCGGGGCACGTGTGCTCGACGCGGCCGCACGCGGCGGGCCCCCGCTCGACATCACCACCGCCCGGATCACCATCACGAAGGCGACAACCATGAGCGTGCCCAGCACCGCGGCCTTTTTCGGCTCCGCGGTGAGCTGCACCCAGACGTCGACGGCTCGTTCCCGCAGCGCGTTCATTCGTCCGCCCCCCCGTCGGCGCCGACCGACGCGACGCCCTGCCCCGCAACGATTCCGGGTTCCTCGGCGAGCAACGCCAACGCCTCCGCCTCTTCCTGCGGGTCGTCCGTGTAGAGCACCTCGAGCATCAGTTCCGCCTTGATGATGGGCGAGCCGATGTCGGCGCCGCGATCGCGAGCGATGCGGACCCTGCGCACCCGCACCAGCCGCGGCAACGATTCGACGTGCTCGATCACGGCGTACACGCTCATGAAATCCGCCGTCATGGTGAGCGACATGGGCATGGCGACCACATCACCCAACTTCGCGGGCGTCCCCGTAGCGACCTCGCGGCTCTGCACGCCGAGTTCGTCGAGAAACACGCTGAGGCCGCGGATCAGGCCCGCGACGTCGCCCTGCGCGGGGATCGGTTTGGTGTGCTTGCGGGTGAGCCGCCGCGCCTCCTCCAGGCTCGCGGCCCGAAGCGCCAACTCCGCGGGGCGGTCTTCCTCCAGCGTGAAGAGCGAGCGGATGTGCGCGATGTCGCTGTTGAGCGACCGCAGCGTGCGGACCGAGGGCAGCACGCCGAGCATGACGCCCGCCAACGCCAGCACCGCGAGACCCGCGCCCAGTCTGAGCGTGACTTTGTCGATCATCGGCGCTTCCCGCCTTCCGCGCCGGCGACCGTGGTGACGCGTCGGGACGCCAGTTCGATCTCGCACGTCGCGCCGAACTCACGCGACTCCACGCCGCGGATGGTCGTCGGGCGGCTGTGATCAATGCTGACGCGGTCGAAGAGGTGGTGCGACTCGAACCCCGCCAACAGCGTGGCAACGTCGAGGTCGGTCGGGGCGATCCCGGCGAGTTCGAGCACAACCGACGAGGGAGAGCGGGCCGCGTCGGCGCCTCGTTCGCGCTGCATGCGCGGGGTGATCGTCAGCGATGTCAGCGTGACGGAGCGCGGCATGACGTCGGCGATGACCGCGATCACGTCAGAAAGGTCGATCGGCCACGCGACGGATTCGTAGCGGGCGGCGATGGCGACCAGGCGGTCCATTTTGTCCTGCATCTCGTTGAGCTGACGCTCGAAGTCGGCGTCGAGCGCCGCCTCCCGCTGCAGCCACGAGAGGTGCGAGCGCTTGGCGACCACGCCGATGCGGAGCGGCAGCAGGATCACAACGATCGCCACCGCCACGCACGCGTACGACAGCACCCACCGGCGCGTAACGCTCTTCCGCACGATGCGCTGCCTGCAGGCCGGGGGCGTGAGGTCGATGCGGGAGTTCACGCGGCGCCCCTTGTGTGTTGCGTCGGCGCTTCCGCGGCGGGCGCAGCGCTCTCCGCTCGCAGGGCGCGAGCCCGCGTGTTGTCCTCCAGACGAAGGCAGAGCCCCGCGGCCCCGGCCCATTGGGTCAAGTAGCCGCGGCGGTCGCCGCCGATGAATGTCGCATCGGTGGTGTTGAACCCGTCGAACGGATTTCCCACGAACGTGTCGATGCCGGTGACATCCTTGACAGCGTCGCAGAGGCGGGGTTCGCCGGCGTTGCCGCCCACGAGTTGGATCGACTCCGGGCGTTCGCCCCGGAAGGTGACCATGTAGTAGCGCACACACAGCGTCGCTTCCTGCGCAAGCTCTGTGAGCAGCGGCCGCACCGCGTCGAAGATCGCGCGGTCCACGAGCGGATCGACGCCGTCCGCGGGCGCGCCGGCGTCGCTCTCCGGACGCATCCGCTGGCGCCGGATCTCTTCGGCCGTGCCGACATCGAGAGAGAGTCGCTTGGCCGCGGCCTCGTCCAGCCGCGCGCCGCCCCATTCGAGCTGCTTGTAGAAGGCGAGCGAGTCGCCGCGCAGCACCATCACCCCGGAGGATTTGGCCCCGATGTCGATGACGATGCGAACGTGGCGCTGGTCGCTCTGTCGCCGGTGTCGCCAGCCCATCGCGCGGGCGCAGGCGACGAACGAGGGCTCGCAGGCCATCGGCTGGAGGCCCGCGCCGGAGACGGCCTCGATCGCGTGCTCAGCGTGTTCGTGTGTGGCCCCGACAAGGATGATCTCGTCGCGCACCTCGTCGCCCTGACGCACCTCGCCCGCCCGCATCCAGCCGATCTCGCAGCGGACCTCCTTGAGCCCGAGCCGCGCGGCGCCGTCCACCCGGAGCGCGTTGTCGGCGTCGTTGTCCGCCATGTGAGGCAGACGCACGGAGCGAACTTTGACGCTCTGGTTGTCCAGCCCGATGACGCAGCGCCGCCCGATGAAGCCCGCGGCCTCGACCCGCGCTGCGATGGCCTCCGAGTACATGCGCGCACACCGCGCGGGGTCTTCCTCGCCTTGGGGCGCCTCCACGCGGGCAGCGCCGACAACGCTCCACACGCCACGCGACTTGCGGAGCTGCATCAGCTTCGCGCCGCTGGCGCCGAAATCGACGCCGATGGGCGTCAGGCCGCGTTGGATGAGCCTCTCGAGCACGAGACTTATTCTCTTTCGACGGCGCTCAGCGCCGGGGTGCATCGTCCTTGGTCACAACTTCCACCTTCACGCCGCGCCCCGTTTCGAGTTGGCGGCGCAGGGCCTCGATCTGGTCGTTGAGGCGCTGGAGTTCGTGCACGATGGAGTTGCGTTGATCCGCGGGGTTCACCATCGCGGGCGCGCCCTGGCCGCTGCGGCTCTGGGCGATCGCCTGCGATTCAACCCCCGTGCCCGAACCGCGCACAAGCACACACACCAGCAGAACGCACGCCAGGACCAGCAGCGCCCGCTGCGCACCCGGGCGGGCGTCGGGCGTCGCGTGGTCGATCGATGGCGTCGTCGTGCGCATGGCTGCTCTCCGATTGTGCAGGAGTGGGGCGAGCATCGCCCGTTTCTCCGTTTCGGACATCGGCGGACGCCGGGCCTGAAATCAGTCAAACATTCGTTGCGCCGCCCGCGCGCGCGAAGACGGCGCGTCTCTCCGTGGCGTACGAGGCGGAGCTTCCGTGCTCCCGCCCATACGCCCGGAGACGACGCGCCGTCCGGGCGGTGTTCGCCCGTTATGCGTGTCGCTCGTGGGCCGCCGGATCAGTCGGCGGATTCGTGCGAGAACTTGCCGTCGGGGAAGTCGGCGCTGGGGACCGGGTCGAAGCCGGTGGCCCAGATGCCGCCGTCGTTGTCGGTCGCCCAGCCGGAGGTCGCGGCGGCCTTGGTGACGGCCATCGCGGTGCTCTCGCCGACGACGATGTTGAACAGCCCGACGTAGCCGTTGTAGGGCTTGTCCTTGAGGTAGTTCTTGCTGATCATCTCGCCCCAGCCGTCGTGCTCGGAGCCGCCCAGTGTGGGGTACTGGCCGGCGTGCTGCACGCGGTAGAGCTCGAGCTGGCTGCTGATGGTCTGCAGCTGGCTCCGCAGCGAGCTCTTGATCGCCGACTCGCTGGCGTTCGTGAACTGGGGGATGACGATCGCCGCGAGGATCCCGAGGATCACCACAACGATCAGCAACTCAACCAACGTAAACCCGGGGGCGCGAACTCGGCGCATCATGGCTTGCTCCTGACAAAGCGCGGGCGTCGCGCACCCGCCTGACTCGTGATTCTCCTCCCCGGACGGATCGCCGACCGGGCTGACAGGAGCATCGTCAGCGGGCGCGTCAAACTTCACACGGCCGGAGATTTCGATCGTTCAATCACCGCGATTGTGCGGGCGCGCTTGACAGCCGGCCGTTTGTATACGGGGCGGTGTCCGAGAAAAACGGGGACCGGCCTCTCTCGATCAGCGAACGCCCAGAATGAGGGGCGCGAGCCGGTCGTCGGGGAGATTCAGCGAGCCCATCACCGCGGCGGCAGCGGTGGCGATCTCGATGTCCGCATCGTGGGTCAGCTGCTCGACGCGACGCACCAGGCGGTCGTCGAGCATCGTGCCGTGGCGCCGGGCGGATTCGCTCGCCGTCCGCAGCAAGGCGATGCGGTCGGAGCCGCTGGCGTTGAGCGCGGTCTCCATCAGACGGTTCTGGGCCTCGCGGTCGCCGATGTGCGCCAGCACCTCGGCGAGGTCCAACCGGACGCGGCCCTCGGTGCGCTCGAGCGCCAGCAGCAGCGGGCGCAGGGCGTCGGAGACCATGTACACGCGGCTGCCGCTGATCGCCAGATCGCGGAGCGACCGCAACGCATCGAGCGAGTACGCCCGGACCTGATCCTGCGTCAGCGCGGGCCCGGAGGCACGCTCGACGAGCGAAGAGATCGAGGCGCCGAGCTGCTCTTCGGTCACGCCGGCGCGCACTGCGCGGGTGAGGGGTTCGGTCTCGAAGCCGACGGCGAGTTGGTTGTACGCGGCGCTGGGCAGGAGCGCCAGCACCGGCGTGGCGCCCAGCCGGGCCGAGGTCCGGACCTGCTCAACGAGCGCCGTGGTTCGCGCTCCGGTGAGATCGCTCACGATGACGTCGACGCCGGGGGCGTCGGCGATGGCGTTCATTGCCTCGGAGAGCGACGCGGCCGGCGGCAGCACCGTGTAGCCCATCGACTGGAGCGTGCGCATCAGCGACTGCTGCCGCTCCATCTCCGAGGCGATCACGACCGCGAAGCGGTCGGCCCCGTCACGGATGGCGCTGGCGAGGATCGGCACCACGCGCTCCGAACCCGGGAAGGGCTCTTGGGCGTGGGCACGGGCGAGGACCAGGGCTGCTTCGAACTGCACCCGCCGGTCGGGGTAGAGCAGCGCGGCGATCAGGGCGTGGTCCTCGGAGGCGCCACTCCACATCGCGGCGCCGCCGGCGACGCGCGAGAGCGCCGCGATGGCGAGACGGGCGAGCGCCGTGTCGCGGTCGCGCAGCGCCCGGGCCAGCACGGCCTCCAGCGGCCGCTCGCCTGCGGCGACGGCGTAGTACATCGCGCTGCGTCGCTCGGGGCCGTAGAAGGGGTTGTCGTAGTCCAACGGCTGGAGCGTCTCGCGGTTGAAGTTGGCGGCGATCCAGAGCGTCACGGCGCCGTGTGTCGTCGGGTCGAGCCGCAGGGCCCGCTCGGCGAGGCGCATGGCCATCGATTCGTGGAAGACGTCCGTCAGCACCGGGATCGCGAACAAGCCCACGCCGGGCTCGAACGACCAAGCCAACTGGAATTCCTCATCGGGGAACCGCGTGAGGCTGAGCGGCCTGCCGAAGTGCCGCTCGCCGAGGCCGACATACAGGGCGCCGAGGCTGGCGCTGGGGTCGGCCTGCGGGTCGATCTCACCGATCGCGCGGAGGGCTGCGCGGCGGACATCGGCGCTGGCGGTGGTGCGGGCCGTCTCGGTCAGGAAGGGAATGGCCTCGGTGTACCCGATGCGACCCAGGATGCGGGCCAGCCGCTCCTGCAGCGCGGGCTCGGCGCCGAGCAGAGCCACGCTCAGCGGGGCGACGACGCTGCCGCCCATCCGTACGAGCAACTCCTGCGTCTCCGCCTGCACCATCGGCTGGCTGCCGCGGGACAGGGCCTCAAGCAACTGCGGGGCGGCGTACTCGCTGGCGAACAGGAGGCGCTCGCGGGCCAGCATCCGGGCCCGCTGCGTCTCGCCGAGCAACTCGATATTCCGCGTGACCTCGGCCGGGTCGCGGGCGCGGTCGAGCCGGCCCTGCTGGTAGAGGCGGAAGAGCGAGGACGCGACGCCCTCGAGCGACTCGTCCCGCATGGCCCGGCGGACGGCCTCGTCGAAGCGCTGCGCCGTCTGGGGGGAATCCTCGATGAGCCCGGCGAACTCCACCGCGGAGAGCCCGCGTTCGAGCAGGGCGTTGCCGAAGGACTCGGCCAGCGTCTTCTGATCGATCTTCACGTAATGGATGAAGTCGGTCAGGAGCTGCTCGGTCGTCAGCTGCGATTCGCCCTGCGCGTTCGCCGTCGGCGTCGAGCCCGAAGGGGCCCCGACAATAAGGCTGCACGAGGCGAGAAGGGCGATAAGCGTCGATGAGGCACGGTGCGGCACGTGGGGCTCCTGTTGCGTGTCACCGGGAACGGAGAGGAGGCCGCCGCGCGCTCCCCGAGCGACGCCGCGGGACCAAGAGGTACGCACGCTACGCGCAAGGTGTTGACCGCAATCCGACGAGCCGCCCGTCAGGGTGACGTGGGGGTCAAGATACGCTCCGTCACCGACCCGTCAACCCGAGCGGTCCCGCCACCCCGGATTCGCCGGATCGGTCTCGGTCAGCCGCCGGCCGCGAAGCCGAGGTGGTCATCCAGCCAGTCGTCGGCGCGAAGCACCCCCGCACGCCGGCGGCGCCCCTCCGCCTCCGCCCGCGACTGCGCTGACCGCACCGTGGCCCGGCTCGCCCAGCGTACCCCCCCGATGCAGGCCAATCGCAGAGCCCGGGGAGCGTGGCGGAGCACGACCTCGTCGTCCAGCGAGACCACGCGTCGATACGAGCCCGGGTCGCCCTGCCGTGCGCACCGCCCGGCCAACTGGCGGTCCAGCCGTCGTGCCGGGTTGGCCTCGGCGCAGATGACGTGCAGCCCCCCCGCCGCCGCGACGCCCTCGCCGAGCGCGATGTCCGTCCCCCGCCCGGCCATGTTGGTGGCCACGGTGATGCGTCCCGCCTCGCCGGCGCGAGCGACGACCGCCGCCTCTTCCTCGTGGCGCTCTGCGTTGAGGACATCGCGCGCAGCGCCCGCGTCGCGGAGCATCGACGCGATCGCCTCGCTCTCGCGCACCGTGCGCACGCCGATAAGCACCGGTCGGCCCTTGTCGCGCACGCGCATCGCCTCCGCGACGACCGCGCGGCGTCTCCCTTCCGCCCCCGCGTAGACACGCTGCGGCAGCACATCGCGGGCGCTGGGACGGTGCGTCGGCACGCGCTCGAACGCCAGCCGATAGAGGCGCCAGCATTCGCGCCGGACTTCGTGCGCCGTGCCGGTCATGCCGCACAGGCGGGGGTAGAGCCGGAAGAACCGTTGAAAACTGATGCGCGCCAGCGTGCCGGGCGGGGCGTTGGGGGCGAGACCCTCTTTCGCCTCGATCGCCTGGTGGACGCCCTCACGCCACGAGCGGTCGGGCGTGGCCCGCCCGGTGGACTCGTCGATGATCACGATGCGCCCGTCGCGCACGCTGTACTGCGCCCCGCGCTTATAGAACAAGCGGGCGCTCAGGGCGTGCGTCACCACCTCCTCCCGCCGTCGCGCCGTGGACCATGCCGACGACGCCAGAGCGCCGTCCGCCTGCACCTTGGCGAGCCCGGACCGTGTGAGCCGGACGTCGCGCGCGGCTCGGTCGGCCTTGTAGTGCTCGCCTTCGCGCAGTTCGCCGACGATCACGGAGGCGAGCCGGTGGGCGTGGGCGAGCCCCGGGTCGGCGGCGCCGCCGGCGATGATGAGCGGCGTCGCGGCCTCGTCGATCAGCACGGCGTCGGCCTCGTCCACCACCGCGCACGCCAACCCACGCTGCACAACGCCCGACCACCGCGCCGGCGCGGCGTCGTAGCACGCCTCGATCGCCGCCCACGAGGCGCGGGCCCCGCGCCCGAGCACGAGACGATCGCGCAGGTAGTCCGCCGCGGCCTCCTTGCCGGTGCAATACGTGAGGTCTGCGCTGTACGCCTCTCGCCGTTCTTCGTGGCCCGTCTCCTGCGCGATGGAAGCCACGCGAAGGCCCGCGCGACGGTAGACGGGCGCCATCCACGCCGCGTCGCGCTGCGCGAGGTAATCGTTGGCGGTCACGACGTGGCAGCCGCGTCCCCGCCACGCCCACAGCGTCGCGGGGATGGTCGCGCAGAGTGTCTTGCCCTCGCCGGTGGCGATCTCGGCGATCCGCCCGCGTGCAAGGGCCAGGGCGCCGTGAACCTGCCCCGCGTGCGGACGCTGGCCGAGTTCACGCCACGCCACCTCGCCCATCGCGGCGACGGCACGCACGATCTCATCATCTGTTTCGCGACCACGACGGAAGGCCGCACGCAGCGCCGAGAGGGCTTCGTCGAGGCACGCATCCGCCATCCGCGCGAACTCCTCCTCGAGCCCGCGCACACGGGCCGCCTCGACGCGGCAGTCGGTGCGACGCAGGCGCATCACCAGCGCATCGCGGGCGTCCGTCCAGAGGGCGTCGAGGCCGCGCAGCGGGCGCCTGTCGCGCAGGGCATCGCCGAGCGCACGCCGCACGTCCGTCGCCGACGGCGCAGCGCTCACCCTGCGCCCCCCACCGAACGTGCGCCAGCCGACGCGGCCGCACCGGCCCGATCGCGTTGCAGTGTTTGCCGCAGCAACCGCAACCACTGCGCCCCGAGCGGCCGGGCGGGCGCCTCGAACCGCACGACGACGCGCTCGCCCAGACGAAGGGCGGCGTCGTCGTCGGGCTCGATCCGTGCCTCGAAGAACCGTTGACGGGCGCGCAGGCCCGTCTGGTCCGCGGGGTCGAGCAGCGTGTCGCCGCCGCCGGCGATGCCCAGCGCGGCGGCGGGGAGCGTGTCGCGCCCACCGGGGGCGATGTCGATCACCGTCCCGTGCAGAAGTTGTTCGGCCCTGCCGGGGACGCGCATCTGGACGCGCTCCCCGCCCCGCCCCAGCGCCGCCGTGGCCTGCTGCCGGATCACCACCCGCACGATGCGCCCCGTATCGCCGGCCACCGCGCCGAGAGAATCGCCGGCGCGCACGAAGGCGGGGGCGCCCGCGTCGAGATCGGGCGCGATCCAGACGCCGTCGAAGGGCGCGACGATGCGCCGGGCGCCGATGCGCTCGCGGACGAGGGTGATGCGGTCGTCCAGGGCGGCCAGCCGGTCCGCCGCGGCCTGCGCCTCGCTCGCGTCTCGCCCCAGCGCGATGCGGCGGCGCGCCTCGTGCTCGCGTCGCTGGGCGAGCAGCATGGCGAGTTCGGCGTCGTGCTCGGCGTTGACGAGTTCGACGAGTGGGTCGCCGGCGGGTGAGACACGGTCGCCGGTCACGAGCCGCGAAAGCACGAACCCCTCAACGGGGGCGTGGACCTCGGCGTACCGCGCCGGCTCGACCACGCCGTGCGCGCGGGGGCGGTCGGGCGCGGGCACGAGGCCGATCAAGATGACCAGCGCACACGCCGCGCCCAGCGTGGTGGCGAGGGCGCGGGGACGTGTGCGCTCCAACTCGGGGCTCGTCAGCAGATAATTAATGAACTTGGCGCCCGGCAGCACCAGCCATCCATACAAGGCCAACGCGGCCAGCGCCACGCCGAGCACGAAGAATCGCCCGCTGACGAACAAGATGATCGCGCCGAACACGAACACCTTGTAGACGCCGGATGTGATCGCGTACGCGATGAGCCACCGGGCCTCGCGTGCCCCGGCCGCGGGCCCTTGTGCCCGGCGCACACCCCAGACCCGACGCTTCACCAGCGCATAGAGCTGCTCCTGCGAGCGTTTGGCGAGGTTGGGCGTCTCGAGTAGGTCGGAGAGGATGTAGTACCCGTCGAAGCGCAGCAGCGGGTTGGCGTTGAACACGATCGTCGAGACACCGGCGATGACGATGGCGTTGTACGCCAGCGCGTTCGCCGCGCTGTGGTCACCCGTGCGGGCCCAGACGATCATCGCGAAGAAGGCGATCAGCAGTTCCACGTACATGCCCGCTGCGCCCACCACCGCGCGCCGCCACTTGCCGCGCAGCGACCACGCGCTGGTCGCATCCACGTAGGGGACGGGCGTGAGCACCAACAGCATCAGCCCCGCCTCGTGCACGGCGCCGGCGTCGGGGGGCGGGTCGCCGGCGTGCTCGGCGCGGGCCATCGCCTTGCACGCGACGCCGTGCCCGATCTCGTGCATCGCCTTGATCACCACGAAGGCCAGCAGCAGCAGCGGCAGGTTCGATGGCGCCAGCACCCCGGCCGCGCCTTCGAAGAACTCCCGCTCACGCCCCGGCACGTGTAACGCGGCGATGACGCCCACGAGCAGCCACGCGCACACGCCCCACGGGCGAAAGAGCCAGCCGAGGACCGGCGCGAGGCGGTCGAGGAGGCGGTCGGGGTCCAGCAATGGGATGCGGAGGAAGAGCAGGCTCAGGGCTCTACCCTTGGTCTCACGCTCCACGCGCTTGCGCCGGCGGCGCAGCAACGCCTCGGCGTCGTCGGGCAGATCGGGGCGCAGCAGATTGGCGGTGTAAAGCGCGCTGAGGATGGCGATGGCCTCGCCCTGCGTCGGCGCATCGTCGCCCGCGCGCTCCTGCGCGATCCGCCACGCCTCCCCCACCGTCCTCCCGCCGTCGAGCAGACCGACGAAGGCGTACGCGCCGGGGCTGCAACGGGCGTGCTGGGCGCTGCCGGGCTCGCTGAAGACGCGCCACGTCTCGCCGCGACAACGGACCCGCGTCGACTGCACGTGCGGCCGCAGGCTCGGGCGGAGCGCCTCAACGAGGCTCCACGACTCGCTGAACGTGGGGCGTTGCACGCTCATCCCGCGCACCGCCTCACAGCCACAGCCTCAGCCGCACCCAATCCACGAGCGCACGCGTCCACACCGCCGCGCGGCGCCCTTGCCCCGCGTCGATCTTCGCGACGCCCTCCGCCCCGGGACGCATCCACGCCTCGGGGCCGTCGAGTGTGGCGATGACGCGACGAACGCTCCGGCCCCCGACGATGCGCGGCGCCGGGTCGACGCGCTCCACCGTGAAGCCGATGCGTGATTCGGGACGCGACGCCGGCGCCAACTCGCCGCGGGCGCCGACGTGAACCCTCGCGCCCTCGGCGTCTGGCACGTCGATCTCCGCTCGCAGTCCGTCGAGGCGGACGATCTCGAAGAGCGCCTCCCCGCGGGTCACGGGCGCGTGGAGTCGCCTGTCGAGATCGCCATCAACGATCACGCCGTCGATGGGCGAGACCACCGCGGCCGTGGCGAGCCGGTGCTCGAGCAGGTCGATGCGGGCGCCGACGCGGGCCGCGTGCGCCTGCGCGATCTGCGCTTCGGCGGTGCGCCCGTCGCGCATGGCGCCGGTGGCCTCGCGGTCGTGGGCTGTGCGCTCTGCGCGCAGGCCAGCGAGTTCGAGGCGGAGTTCGGAGGCGTCGAGCGAGAACAGGACCGTCTCGCCCGCGGCCACGGCGTCGCCGATGCGCACGTGCACCCGCTCGATGCGGCCGTCGAAGGGCGCCGCGGCGATGTGGCGGGCGACGGGCTCCAGCGTGAACGCGCCGGACACGCGGGCCGTGGTCGAGGTCAGCAGCGCGAAGGCGAGGAACGCGAGGGCACAGATCGCGCCGAGCTTGATCCACGTCTGCGTCGGGCCCAGCACCCACGCGAGCGCAGCGCGAACATCGTGCACGAAGCGTGTCCCGAACCAGCGGTCGCGCTCGCGCAGATCGAAGACCCGCGGCCCGGCGAGCTCCATCGCCAGGGCCACGCCCGCGGCGGCATCGGCGGACCACGGCGCCTCGCGCTCCAGCGTCGCCACCCCCACCGTCTCGCCCGAGCGCCGCAGGGGCACGCTCAGAACGCACGCCGAGCCGTGCGCCTTGGCCAGCCGTGCGTGGTCCCGTGCAATGCACACCGCGTCGGGCGGCTGCGGGTGGGCGATGGGCTCGTCCTGATCGGCGCACTCCTCCATCGCGCGCTGTGTGTCGTGCGCGACCCGCGATGTGCGGGCGATCTTCTCCGTGTGGCTGACTGCCAGCAGGCGCGCACGCCCGTGCCGGAACGACCCGAGGCTCACCCGGTCGCACCCCCACCGCGACGCCGCCTCATTGCAGAGCCGCGCAGCGCAGGCGAACCAGCGCGCATGCTCGTTGCACGCGGCCACGATCTCCAGCGCAGCGCGCGCCGCGATCGGCGGCGCTTCACCCTGTCGCGACGCTCGTTCGTGCGCCGCCTCGGCGAGCGCGACGAGTTCATCCAGGAACGCCGCGCGGACCAGACAGCCCCGCAATTCGTCGCCGTCATCCGATGGAGATTCGATGAGCAACACCCCCACCGCCCGCACCCCGGCGCCGCGCTCGGTGATCGGCGCTGCGCACACGGTGCGCTGATCGTCCGCAGGGTCGACCATCGCGACGACGCGGCCCTCCGCCTCGCACTCCCGCGCCATGGCCCGCACCTGCGCGGCGTGGTGAGGCTGCGCGAGCGCTTCGAGCGACCCGCTCGGATCGTGCTGGGCGATGACCTCGAAGGGCGCATCCGCGCGTTCGCGGCGCAGCACGATCGCCGCGACCGCGGGCGTGAGGTCGCACGCCCGCCCCAGCACCCACCCGAGCGTGCCGGGGGCGTCCCCGCGAGTCCTTGCAGGATCGGCCGCGGCGGGGATGGACGGCGTCGTCGTCATATCTTTTCTCGCGCGCGTCACGCGGGAGATCCGGGGGCGCGGTCGGCGCATGATACGATCACCCCCGTTGGCGCCCAAAGCCCGGCGTCAGACGCCGACGCACGCTCGCTTCCCGGACCGGCGACGCCAGCCACCAACGCCGAAGGAGCCACTCCCCATGCGGCACGTATTCGCGATCTGCGTCCTCACAGCGACGATCTTCGCCCCCGTGGTCGTCGCACAGGCGCCCGGCGACCGCATCGAGGCCATCGCCACGGCGCGCCACGACCGGCTCCTCGCCTTCACCGTCGGCGGGCGCGTCGCCACGCTGCTCGTGGCGCCGGGGGACTCCGTCGAGGCCGGGCAACTGCTCGTCGAACTCGACGACCGCGAGGAGGCCGCCCGCGTGGCCCACCTTGAGGAGCGCGTCGCCAGCGACGCCGAGGCCCGCGCCGCCGAGGCCCGCCTGCGCCTCGCCGAGATCGAAGAGGCCCGCGCCCGCGACGCGCTGGCCCGAGACGCCGCGGCGCGGTTCGAGGTCGAGCGGTACGCCCTCGAAACGACGCTGGCCCGAATCGCGCTGGAACTGGCCCGCGCCCGCCACGCGGAGACCCGACACGACCTCGATATCGCACGGCTGCGCTTCGATCAGCGTCGGCTGCTCGCTCCCGTGTCGGGCGTTGTGGAGGAAATCCGGGCCGAGGAGGGCGAGACCGTGCAGCCGTTGGCCCCCGTGCTGCGGCTGGTGAGCGTCAATGAACTGCGGGTGGACGTGCGGGTGGACGCCGCACGCACCCTGGACATGTTCGTAGGCGACGAGGCGTGGGTATGGTCGTCTTTGGAGCCGGACTCGCCGCCCGTGGTCGGGAAGATCGCCCACATCGGAGGCGTGGCCGACCCGGCCAGCGACACGCGGCTGGTGCGTGTCGACGCCCCAAACTGGCCCAACGCCCCGGCCGGCGTGCGCGTGTTCGTCTCCTTCGAGCGCCCGGAGGGGCCCGACGACCCGCGGTCCCCCTCGCCCTTCGACCACCTGCTCCGCTCGGCGCGGCCGGGCAACGGCGTGTGCCACCAAGGGTTCGCGCTCAAGAGTGGTTCTCGGCCCTGAGTCGCGCGACGGGGCGGGCAGGTCCGCGAACGCACGCCCGGTGCGGCGACGCCGATGTCGGGAGCGTCCGGATATGGGGGATTTCACCGCCCAAGCCTGCGCATCATCAAGCGTGGGCCGTGTCGCGTCGATGCAAGCATCGCACTTGTCGACGCCTGGAGGAGGGCGCCGCCGAGCCGCATTACAGGGGCGACGCTCATGCCAGTGGCCAAGGATGTCCTGACAACCGGGGAAGTCGCGAAGATCTGCAACGTGGCCCCACGCACGGTGAGCAAGTGGTTCGATTCCGGGCAGCTCAAGGGGTACCGCATCCCCGGCTCGAAGGACCGCCGCATCCCGCTCAACCAGCTCGTCCGTTTCATGAAGGAGCACGGCATCCCGCTCGACGGCCTCAACACCGGCCAGACGCGGGTGCTGATCGTCGACGATGAGCCCGAGGTGCTCGACTCGCTCAAGAAGGTGCTCACCGAGCAGGCCAACTACGAGGTCCGCACCGCCACGAACGGCTTCCAGGCCGGTCTCGAGTGCGAGCGGTTCAAGCCGCACGTCATGCTGCTCGACCTGCACATCGACAACGGCGACGCCCGACGCGTGAGCGACCTCGTCCGCAGCAGCGACGACCTGCAGATGACCCGGATCATCGCCATGAGCGGCAAGCTCACCGACGGTCAGGCCGCGCAGCTCAAGGGGCAGGGCTTCGACTCGTTCCTGAAGAAGCCCTTCGCGGTGCGGCAGGTCGTGCAGGCGATCGAGCAGGCCACGAACGTCGCGGCCTGATCACGCCCCCATCGCGGCGCTGCGCCGAACCCGCTACGCCCTATTCCAGAACGCCAGTTGCGGCTGCACGCGCATCTCGATGCGCGTGTCTTCCGCGTTCACGAGCAGCGTCGCGCCGGTCTCTGACCACTTGTGCTTCACCTGCGCGAAGCACACCGGCTCGCCCTCGAGCATCGGGCTGAGGGTGCTGCTGGTGACGGCGCCGACGATCTCCGCCGCGTCGCCCTCGTCGGTCGATTGCATCACGAACACCTGCGCACCCGACACGGGCAGGCGGGCGTCGCCGTCGAACGGGGCCGCCCGGCGGAGCCCGACGAGTTGCTGCTTGGAATGGCCGCGGGAGTGCATCCGCGCCACCACCTCCTGCCCGAGGTAGCAGCCCTTGCTGAACGACACGCGGTCGTTGAGCACGCCCGTCTCGTGCGGCAGCGAGTTGGGCCCGAAATCAATGTTGTAGACGGGCCAGCCCGCCTCGATCCGCGCGATGTTGTACGCGTGCCACCCCGCCAGCCGCATGCGGTAGCGCCCGGGCGGCGCGCCCTGCTCGGGGCCGTTGCCGTTGACGCCGTCCACGCCGCGCTCGGCGAGAGCGTTGTAGATGCGCTCCACGTGCTCGGTCGGGACCAGCAGTTCCAGACCGATCTCGCCGGTGGAGTCCTGCCGGTCCACGAGCACCACGGCCTCGCCGATGCGCACCGCGCTGACGGCGCCGGGCGCGAGGTCCGACAACGGCGCGCCCTCGGCGTGCGTGCAGACGCTCGCCAGCGTGTCCACCGCGGTGGGGCCGTGCAGCGCGAGGCGTCGGTGGGCCGCGCTCGCGTCGGCGATCTCCACGTCCTCCGCGAAGAGGAACGCCCCGAGGGTCTCCACCACGCGCGGCGCGGCCAGCACATCCACATCGAAGAGCGTGCGGTCTTCGAGCTCGAGCACCCGCAGGTCGGCGTCGATGCGCCCCTTGCGGTTGAGCCAGAACGAGCGGACGCAGCGCCACGGGCGCACCGTCTTGAGTTCCTGCGTGAGCATGCGGTTGAGGAACTCACGCCGGTCGGCGCCGCGCACGACGACCGTCGCCCGCTGGGGCTGATCCAGCAGCACGCACCCGTTGCGCAGCGCGGCGTACTCGGCCTCGATGTCGCCGAACGTCTCGACGATCTCGACGCCCGGCGCCCCGGCGTAGGGGAGGAGTGATGCTTCCGCCTGCTGGTGATGCTTGCGGAGCGGGTCGTGCTCGGCCATGATCCTCTGGTCCTCGAACGGATCGGACGCGGTTTCGATTCGTCCAAACTATACACCTCGCACCGCGCGTCATCGCCGCTTCGCGGGGCGCCGCACAAAGGAACCGATCGCCCATGCCCGCATCCTCGCTCAACGTCGATCTGCTCAAGCGTCTCTGCGAAACCGCCGGCGTGCCCGGGCGCGAAACCCGCGTGCGCGACCTCATCCGCAAGGAGATCAAGGGCCTCTTCGACGACGTCCGCGAGGACGCCATGGGCAACCTGCTCTGCACCCGCAACCCGCGGCCCGCCAAGGGCGGCGACGGCGCGAAGAAGAAAGGCTCGAAGGAGCCCGTCCGCGTCATGCTCCCCTGCCACATGGACGAGATCGGCTTCCTCGTCCGCCACATCGACGACAAGGGCTTCGTCCGCGTCAACGCCGTCGGCGGCTTCGACACCCGCAACCTCTTCTCCCGCCGCGTGCTCGTCTGCGCCAGGTCCGGCGACCTGCACGGCGTCATGAACCCCGGCGGGCGCCCCATCCACATCGCCACCGAGGAGGACAAGAAGAAGATCCCCGAGGTCAAGGAGTTCATGATCGACCTCGGCCTCGATCCCGACGAGGTGAAGAAGAAAATCGCCATCGGCGACATGGTCGTCCTGCACGAGCCCTTCATGGAGATCGGCCACAAGGTGGTGAGCAAGGCGCTGGACAACCGCGTCGCCTGCTGGCTGGGCATCGAGAGCGTCCGCGCGCTGGACAAGTCCGGCAAGGGCCACGCGTGCGAGGTCCACGTCGCCTTCACGGTGCAGGAGGAAGTCGGCCTGCGCGGCGCCAAGACCGCCGCCGCCGCGATCAAGCCCCACTTCGCCATCGGCCTCGACGTCACCCTCTCGTGCGACACCCCCGGCGTGCCCGAGGACGAGGCCGTGACGATCCAGGGCAAGGGCGCCGGCCTGCACGTGATGGACTCGTCCTTCATCTCCGACGCCGAACTCATCGACGACCTCGAAGCGCTGGCCAAAAAGCACAAGATCCCCGTGCAGCGCACCATTCTTGCGCGCGGAGGGCAGGACGGCGCCGCCGCCCAGCAGATCGGCGAGGGCTGCCGCGCCGCGGGCGTGGTCGTCGGCACGCGCTACATCCACACCGTCACGGAGATGGTCGACAAACGCGACCTCGAAGCGGCCCGCGACCTGCTCGCGGCGTGGATGGAGACGGTGGGGTGAGGCCCCGTTCCGCCGCCGTCACGCCGCCCCGCCCCCTCTCCCGCCGCCCCGCGATGGGAGAGGCCGGAAGAGGGCGCGCAAACGAGTCGCGACCCCGAACGAGCCGCGACCGTGAGGGAGCGCTGTTGAGCGTACGATCCGGGTGTGGCACGCCCGCCGACGACGAATAGACACCGATGCCATCATTCAACCCCAAACTCGAAAGCCGGCGTCGCCCCGCGACCAAACAGCCCGCCGGCGCAGCGATGCGCAAACTGCCTATTGCCGCTCTCGCCTCTGCAGTGGGATTGCTGGCTGTTGCACTGCACCTAACGGCGATAAACGTCGGCGCTATTTCGTATGTCAAGCATACCAGAGGCGAATATATTACGGCTATTAGAAGCGACTTATCGCAGATCGGCGATGCGATAAAAATGTACCAGGAAACCCATGGCCATTATCCAAAACAGGATTCAGACCTGATCGGTTTTGTTGGCGACGGCGCGTTGAGTTCGCGTCATCCGTCTGTGCCGTTGAAAACGAAGCGCTACACAGTTGACTACGCGAGTCTGAATAATCCTCCTTCTATATTATGCGAATCTTCAGGCATAGATGCGGATCGCATCAAATTTAGATGGCTCTTGACGCGACAGCAGCGAGACGAAATCGCAAACATACCCCCGTTTGTCCTCGTGCTGGAGGCGGACGGCAGCATTGCAGTGCGCCGACTCCGAGAATAAGAGGCGTGCCACCCGTTGCGACGGGTGTTGCTGTCGATAGACCTATGAATACAATATCCCTGAACTACGACCGCGGAAAACCCATCGTCCAAGCCGACATGACGGCTGGAGCATTGACCGTACGTCGTCGCGCAGCCGGGCGGCTTGCGGGAATCTTCCACGCCCCAATCGTGTTGCTGCCTGTTTTTGCGGTATTGGTCGCTTTTGTATACGTCACCATTGTCGTAATCGTCGCCGCCGCTGCTTCGCGAGACGCCGCGGCGGCGGCGCTAGGCTTGTTCCTCGGATTTGGGTCGATCTTTGGAATGATAATGTTTCTTGGTCTTCAAGGGGTTTTTTTCCCCTTTCGATCGGTTCTTACAGGGAATAAATATCGGATACGAAACGGCTTCTTTCGCTTTTCTGTGCGAGTGAACCTTTCTAAAACAAAGATCGTTGTGGGGCCATCTTCCAGCAGAGGCGACTACGGCTTCGGAGCTTCGATCAAAATCAACGGTCGTTGGCCATTGCCGTTCGTCCCGACAGCAATGGTCGGCTCTCGACGCAAAGCACGGACGGAGGCAACACGGTTGTACGAATGGCTCGTCGCCAACTCGCCGGTGGAGGTGGTTATGCACCGCATGTGGGATTCACGACACTACTCCCCGTCGAACAAACGATGATTGAACAAGCCGGTGGGTGGCATGCCCACATCCTCGTGGGCATGGCCCGCACAGCCCGACCACGCGAAACCATGCCCACGCAGACGTGGGCATGCCACCCGTCGGATGTGAGGGGTCTTTGCGTACCGGACGCCACGCGTGGGATTGACGCAGAGCAGCGCTCCCTCACGGTCGCGGCTCGTTCCTGAGAGACTGTGCGTGCTGTACGCCTTTCCCGGTCGGAGCATGCCTCCCCGTGTGCCGTGGCGTCGCGTAGCGTCGCCACGACCGTACGTCACCACGTTCATCACGCCCACCGCGCGCGGACGCCCTCTGACCACCGCATGGCCAACCTTCGGTAGGCCATGGCACACGGGCCAGAACCACCCATCGCGCACCCTCGCGCACTCGACGAGCCGCGACCGTGAGGGAGCGCTGTTGAGCGCCCAATCCGCACCCTGACCCCCCGCTCCCGCTCAGACGTTCCGATCCAGCAAGCGGTACTGGATCGCCTCCGCCACGTGGTCGGCCGTCACGTCGGGCGCTGAGGCGAGGTCGGCGATCGTGCGCGACACCCGTCGGATCTTGTCGTACGCCCTCGCCGAGAGGCCCAGTTCCCCCATCGCCGCGCCGAGCATGGCGCGGGCGTCGTCGCTCAGCGGCGCGAGGCGGTCGAGGTCCTTGCCGCTGAGCAGCGCGTTGGGTGCATCGCCCTGACGCGCCCGCTGGCGCTCGCGGGCCGCGAGCACCTCGGCGCGGATGTCCGCCGAGGACCGCCCCTTCGCCCCCTCGTGGCGACCGGAGAGTTGCTTCCAGGGCACGGCGGGCGCCTCGACGTGGATGTCGATGCGGTCGATGAGCGGGCCGGAGATGCGCGACAGGTATCGCTCCATCTCGCGCCGGGCGTAGGCGTCGTCCTTGCCGGGCATCGTGCCCTTGGGCGTGGGGTTCATCGCCGCGACGAGCATGAACGAGGCCGGGAAGCGCAGCTTGGCGCTGGCGCGGGAGATCGTCACGTGCCGGTCTTCGAGCGGTTGGCGCAGCGTCTCGAGCACCGGGCGGGGGAACTCGGGCAGTTCGTCGAGGAAGAGCACGCCCCGGTGCGCCAGGCTCACCTCGCCGGGACGGGGCATGGGGCCGCCGCCGATCATCGCCGGCATCGACGCCGTGTGGTGCGGCGAGCGCACCGGGCGCACCGTCACCAACCCGTGGCGTCCGCCCGCGACGTTCGCCCCGTTGCTCGACCCGCTCGTCGCGCCCGCGGCGGAGTAGATCCGCGTCACCTCCAGCGCCTCTTCGGTGGTGAGCGGCGGCATGACGCCCGGCAGCGCCTTGGCCATCATCGTTTTGCCGGTGCCCGGCGGGCCGAGCATGAGCAGGTTGTGGTGCCCCGCCGCGGCGATGGTGATGGCCCGCTTGACCGTCTCCTGCCCGCGCACATCGGCGAAGTCGACGGACGCCTGCGCGTGCTCGAGCAGCGAGGCAACATCCACCGGCGGGCAGGGGCGGGCCTCGATGGCGCCGTTGAGCAGGCCCACGAGTTCGCTGAGCGTGCGCACGCCGATGGACTCCACGCCGTCCACGACGGCCGCCTCCTCCGCGTTCGCCGCGGGCAGCACGACGCCGGCGAGGCCGCGCTCGCGGGCCAGCGCCGCCATGGCGATGGCGCCGCGGATGGGACGCAGCCGCCCGTCGAGGGCGAGTTCGCCCGCGAAGAGATAGCGACGGTGGTCGAGGCCGGCGTCGTCGTCGCCCCCGTCGCGCATCGAGCCGGTGCGCGGGCGCACCGTGCCGTCGCAGATGAGCGCGCCCACCGCGATGGGCAGGTCGTACGTCGGGCCTTCCTTGCGCACGTCGGCGGGGGCGAGGTTGATGAGCAGTTTGCCGTAGGGGAACCGGTAGCCGCTGTTGGTCACCGCGGCGCGGACGCGCTCGACGGATTCCTTCACGGCGGCGTCGGGCAGGCCGACGACCTGTTGCTTGTCGATCCCCCGGTCATCGAAATCAACCTCGATCTCGCAGACCGAGGCGTCGATGCCCGTGAGGATGTAGCTTTGCACCCTCGAGAGCATCCGCACAAGATACAGACTCCCAGCGATGACAGCCTCGAACCCCCACCGCCGCGACACCCCGCTGCACAAGACGAACCCCGTCGAGGCGCCCACCGTCCGCTTCGGCGCCCGGGCGGAGGCGTACGCGCGGGCGCGGCCCGATTACCCCCCCGCGGCCATCGGGGCCGTGCTCGAAGGGCTCGGCGAACCGGCCGCGCTCACCGTGGCCGACATCGGCGCCGGCACCGGCATCTCGTCGAACATGCTCGCCGACCGCGGCTGCCGCGTGCTCGCGGTGGAGCCCAACCCCCGCATGCAGGCCCACGCGACGCACCACGACAACGTCGAGTGGGTGACGGCCTCGGGCGAGAAGACCGGGCTCGAGGCCGCGAGCGTCGACGTGGTGACGTGCGCGCAGTCGTTCCACTGGCTGTACGCGCCGGGCGCCCTGCGCGAGTTCCGGCGCATCCTGCGCCCCGGCGGGCGGCTGGCGTTGATCTGGAACGTCCCCGACGAGCGCGACGGCTTCAGCGCGGGCTACATGCGCATCATGCGCGAGTTCGCCCGCGAGGCGCCCCGTTCCCTCTGGGCCATGCCCGAGACCGCGGCGTCCCTCAAGCGCAGCCGCACGTTCCGCGGCCTGCGCGTGCTGCGCTTCGACCACGCGCAGTCGCTGACGTGGGATGCGCTCATCGAGCGCGCCCGCAGCGCCTCCTACACACCCCGCGAGGGCGTCCCCCTCGAACAGATGCACGCCGCCCTCCGCGTGCTCTTCGACACGCACGCGCAAGGCGGCGCGGCGTCGCTGCGCTACGTGACGGAAGCACACATCGCCGACCTCCGCACGGGGTAACCCCCCTCCCGCTACGCCGCCCTCCCCGCGCCGCGGCCTAGACTCTCCCGGCGGACGCGCCCCCACCCCCGCGGGAACACCCAATGTCACCGAGCACGCGACACCCCGTCCTCCGTTCGCTCCTCCTCGGCGCCGTTTTCCTCGCTCTAGGGCTGCCCGCGCTCGCCGCCGACCCGCCCGTGCTCTCCTTCCGCGAGGAGCGCCGGTGGACGCTCAACTTCGAGGTGGACGTCCGCCACCCCAGCCAGAGGGTCTACGTCGACGCCGAGGGCTTCACGCGATACACCGGCGTCAACAACATCAGACTCAACAACGCCTTCGTGTTCGCCCCCGTGCTCGAATCCACCGGAGCCCACGAAACGCACCCCGACGCCATGGAGTCCGAACTCCGCAACGATCGCGGCGTCATCGATCGATCGCCCACGCTGCTCGACGGCACGCCCTGGCTCGGACGCTACGCCCGCTGGCAACTGGGCGAGACCGAAACCAACTTCGTGCGGGTCACCCTCCGCCTCCCGATGACGTGCCGCGAGACGGTGCTGGACGAACGCCGCGCCGTCAACATCGCCTGGCCCGCGGGCGACTGGCCCGCCGAGCTCGCCGAGTGCCTACGCCCGCAACAGTTCATCGACAGCGACAGCCCCGAGGTTCGCGCCCTCGTCGACAAGTGGCTCGACGGCAACAACCCGCGCAACGCCGCGCCGATGCTGGTCGCCAAGCTCATCACCGCCCGCACGCTCGAGCACTTCCAGCCCACCGGCAACGGCTACGAGACCAACAGCCGCGGCCGCATCGAGGGCTTCACCCTCAACGGCGCCTCGGCCGCCGCGAAGGACCAGCGCGGCTCCACGTTCGACATGGTGTGCCTGCTCGTCGCCGCGTGGCGGGCGGCGGGCATCCCCGCGCGCCCGGTGATCGGGTACGACAAGCGCGACAGCGACCGGGAAGGCTTCCCCGTCTACCGGGCATGGGCCGAGTTCGCCCTGCACGACGAGAGCGACGGTCGGACGGAGTGGATCCCCGTGGACATCGTGCGCCAGCGCGCGTTCAGCTCCCGCGCCCCGCGCCTCGACCGCGCGTGGGATTACTTCGGCAACCACGAGCACCTCGACTACATGCTGCCCATCGCCTTCCACTTCCACCCCCCGGTGGGCGTGGTCGCGCACGGCTCGCCCGGGCTCTGGGGATGGATGCCCTCGCCGCGCATCCCGCTGGTGGAGCAGGAACTCCGCGTCTTCGCCTTCGAGACACCGCAACGCGGCGGGCGGCGGCGCTGACGATCAGGCTCTGAAGAGACGGATTGCATCGTCATCATCCCGGCCGCGGATCGCCTCAGGCGCCCGCACCCACTACATATCGCCCATCTGTTGCCAGACAAGATTCAGTCGCCATGGCGCTCCGACGCGCAGGCGTCGTGCGACCGCGCGCTCGGGCACGGGTCGAGGTCATCACGTGCTGTGGGGCACATGAACCTTGGCCG
Source organism: Phycisphaerales bacterium (assembly GCA_007693765.1). GTDB lineage: Bacteria > Planctomycetota > Phycisphaerae > Phycisphaerales > UBA1924 > RECZ01. The sequence continues at coordinate 51,249 of RECZ01000122.1, forward strand.
CGGTGCCGGAAATGTTCGCCAAACCCCAATCCCGCATAGCGACCAGCAACGGCAGGAGTGACCGTCCGCGATCCGTGAGGTGATACTCCGAACTCCCGGCTCGTGCGAGCGATGGTTTTGCCGTCACCAAACCCAACGCGGTCAGATGGCGGAGGCGTGTGGCGAGAATGTTGGTCGCGATCCGCTCGGGTGACGCCACGAGATCGCGGTATCGAGACTTCCCGGCGAACAAGTCTCTAATGATCAGCAGGGTCCACTTATCACCGATCAGATCGAGCGTCGCCGCGACGGGGCAGCAAGAACGCTTCGCGATGGGCTTGGACGAGCGCTTCAAGCTTTGCTCCCGGTGGCAAGAATCCGTGCAATCTGGGCCCTGTGGATGCCCATGTGAGCAGAGGCCATCGAATGCCAGCCGAGCGCATCGAGCGGACCGAACCAAGGATGAGCGTAGCGAACTGGTGTGCGCAAGTCGCCGCTTGTGGCCGTCATTTCCAAGAGTCGATCGCACGCGACCTCGTATTCCGGCGCCACCGTCGGGCCGATGTCGGGCCTCGGTTTTACGTCCGCGATGCTGGCTTGCCCTTCGGGCACGAGGCCCCGCGCGAGCGATTCAATGACGATCGCGATCTGTTCATTGACGATGCGGAGGTGATCGATGGTCATATACACCGACCAGTGTCGGCTGCTGTCCTCAAGGCCCCTGAGTCGCGGGACAAGCACTCGCGTCGAGAGCGTGCGCTCGCCGTGTCCGCGGCAGAGCTGCGCGATGCTCTCACGCTCGCGTTTGAACTCCTCGGAGAACGCTTCGCGGCTGCCGCGCCACCGACGCAGCGAGAAGATCGCGCCGCCGATGATCCGCTCGATGGCCGGAATCCCCGCGCCCGGCGGAGCAAGGCGAGGGAGGCTGGCGGGAATCTCTGTTGTCATGTCAAGAGCATAGGACGTTCACTTGCACTTTGCAAGTATAATGTCTCGGGTGTTTGACGCGGGCCATCGGAGAGCCGGGCGAGGGTGGTTTCCATCCCCCCTGCGCGGCTGGCCGCGGTGGAAATATCCATGATCGTGTCGGTGACGTCACCAGCGGCTGTGATTCGCCTCTGACTCCGCGAATACGCCGGCTGAAACTGGAGTCGGTAGACCGAATCAGCGTTGAGGACTCGGTCGGATCGTTCTGTCAAACCCTGATGACAGCCGGCTCGGACTCGACGATGATCTCCGCCTCGGTTTTGGCCTTCACCTCATCCACGCTCACGCCGGGGGCGAGTTCGGTGAGGCGGAAGCGTTGGCGGTCGTCGTCCATCACCAGCACGCAGAGGTCGGTGATGATCATGTCCACGCAGCGCAGGCCGGTGAGGGGCAGCGTGCATTCGCGCAGGATCTTGGGCTTGTCGCCCTTGGCGACGTGCTCCATCGCGACGACGACCTTCTTGACGCCCGCGACGAGGTCCATGGCGCCGCCCATGCCCTTGACCATCTTGCCGGGGATCATCCAGTTGGCGAGGTCACCCTCTTGGGAGACCTGCATGGCGCCGAGGATGGCCATGTCGATGTGCCCGCCGCGGATCATCTCGAAGGAGTCGGCGCTGGAGAAGTAGGAAGCGCCCCTGACGGCGGTGATGGTCTGCTTGCCGGCGTTGATGAGGTCGGGGTCGACCGCGTCCTCGGTGGGGAAGGGGCCGATGCCGAGCAGGCCGTTCTCGGATTGCAGCCAGACATCCATGCCGTCGGGGATGTGGTTGGCGACGAGCGTGGGCATGCCGATGCCGAGGTTGACGACGAACCCGTCGCGGAGTTCTTTGGCGGCGCGTTTGGTGATTTCGTCGCGGGTCAGGGCCATGTGCTTCGATTGCTCCGTTCGGACATGCCCACGAGGACGTGGGCATGCCACCCATCAGTTCATGTTCGTGCGCGGGCGTAGTCGATGCAGCCGACGATGATGAATCCCATGCCCAGCGCGACGAGCCCGTACCCGCCGGTCATCGGGAGCACACCGAAGAATCTGCCGATGGCGCCGCTGTCGACGGATTCGGTGACATTGAGAACGAACGTGGCGTACTGCAGCGTGAAGCCGGCGAAGACGATGCCGGCGCCCTGGTAGACACGCGCGGGAA
>RECZ01000011.1 GCA_007693765.1 Phycisphaerales bacterium
ACCTGAGCATCGTCCTGACCAACTTCGGAAACACATGCCCCTGACGCGTCCCCGCCCCCCCCCCCCACAGCGATCGACAGCAGTATTCTTGACATTATTCCATTGACAGAGCCCCGCCTCCGCTTCATAATCGGGGCGATACACGGGCGTCCACTGTGTGTGATCTGCGGCGTTCTCGTGTGCTTGGGAGAAAAGAGCACCATGTCGAAACTTCACGCGCGCCCTGGCGCGATCACGGCGCGCACGAACGCCGCCATCGTCGACGTCAACGTCATTTTCGGAATACATCGCACCCACATCTGATTCGGCTTTCCGGCGCACCGGCGCCGCATCGATACGCAGTGGCCGCGATGATTCCCCTTGCATTGCCGGAGAATCGTCGCGCTGCGTGGTGGCTGTGAGGTTTGTTGACTCACACAAGTCCGGCCGCCTCGTGGTGGGGTGCGCCTGTGTAAACGACGCTCGGAGTACACACATGCGAAATCTCAGGAAACGACCCACGACACGCAGCGTACGCAACACGCACTCGCTACGCATCGCGCTGCTCGGCGCTGCGCCGCTGGTCCTCGCCCAGTCCGCCCACGCCGCCGGCGCGTGCGCACCCTCCTGGGTGCAGACATTCAGCGCCCCGTCGAGCGTTGTGTCGTCGAGCGTCAACGCGATGACCGTGTTCAACGACGGCGGCGGCTGCCCGGCGTTGTATGTCGCGGGTTCCTTCGTCGCCGCGGGCGGCGCGACCGTCAACCGCATCGCCCGATGGGACGGCACGTCCTGGACCGCGCTGGGCGACGGGATCGGCAACGGCACAGTCCGCGCCCTCGCGGTCTTCGACGACGGCTCCGGGGACGGACCCGCCCTGTACGCCGGCGGCAACTTCACCACCGCCGGCGGCGCGGCGGCGAACAGCATCGCGCGTTGGGACGGCCAATCGTGGTCGCCGCTCGGCGCGGGCGTGAGCGGGGACGTCAGCGCCCTCGCGGTCTACAACGACGGGAACGGCGAGGCGCTCTATGTCGGCGGCTTCTTCTCCAGCGCCGGGGGCGCACCGAACACGAACAACATCGCCCGGTGGAACGGCGCGGCGTGGTCATCCGTCGGGGGCGGCGCGAACAGTGAGGTGAGCGCGCTCGCGGTCTACAACGATGGCTCCGGCGCCGCGCTCTACGCCGGCGGGTTCTTCTCCAACGTCGGGTCGTCGCCCGCGCTCCCCGTCTCACGGATCGCGCGCTGGGACGGCGCTTCGTGGGCCGCGCTCGGCTCGGGCGTGTCCGGCGGGGGGCCGGACGTCTACGCCATGGTTGTTCACGACGACGGTTCGGGGGGCGGCGATGCGCTCTACGTCGGGGGCGAGTTCACCAACGCAGGCGGCTTCGCCGCGAGCAACGTCGCGCGCTGGGACGGCGCGGCGTGGTCGACGCTCGGATCGGGTGTGGGAGGCGTTCTGGTGGACGCGCTCGCGGTCTACGACGACGGCTCCGGCGCCGGCCCCGCGCTCTACGCGGGCGGTTTCTTCACGACCGCCGGTGGGGCGTCAGCAATGAGCATCGCGCGGTGGAGCGGCGGTTCCTGGTCGTCGCTCCAGAGCGGCATGACCGGGTTCGTCCACGCGCTCTGCGCCTTCGACGACCGATCCGGCGCCGGCCCCGCGCTGTACGTCGGGGGCGATTTCGCCACCTCCGCGGCCGGCGATGCGCGCCTCGCAAAGTGGCAGGGCTGCGCCCCCGGCGTCGACTGCCCGGCGGACATCACCAACGACTGCCGCGTCGACTTCGACGACCTCGCCATCGTCCTGAGCAACTTCGGTCAGACCGGCCCCGACATCCCCGGCGATGTGAACAACGACGACGCCGTGGACTTCGAGGACCTCTCCATCGTGCTCGGCGCGTTCGGGAGCGACTGCCCGTTATGACCCCCCTGCCCGTTTGGACAACGGGATGCAGCCGCGTCGATAGATGTCGCGGCGCCCATGTATAGACACAAACAAGGATACGGAGAAAGACAGATGATTCGGACACTCCAACGTGCATCGTGCGCCGTCGTCGCCGCGGCGCTCACCACCGTCGCCATAGGCCAGACCACGTTCAACGTCCCCAGCGGGTCGCACCCCACCATCCAGAGCGCGATCAACGCCTCGGTCACCGGCGACACCATCCTCGTCGCCCCGGGCGTCTACAACGAGCGCCTCTCGATCTCGTCCAAGCGGATCACGATCCGCGCCACCAACGGCCCCGCCGTCACGATCATCGACCCCGGCAGTTCGCCCTCGCTCACCCCGGCCGTCCACTTCCTCGGCGCCATCGGCCTGCCCGGGGCGGTCTTCGAGGGCTTCACCGTCCGCAATCACAACGGCATCGGTGCGGGCTCGAGCGCGATCGAGACAGGCTTCCAGAGCACCGTGAACATCATCAACTGCGTCGTCCGCGACAACACGCGGAGCTCCTTCGGCGGCGGCGTGACCATGTCCGGGCGCGGCTCCATCATCAACACCCGCTTCATCAACAACCACACCGACCTCGACGGCGGCGGCCTCTGGACGTCCATCAACTTCGGCGACATCCTCATCCAGGGGTGCGAGTTCATCGGCAACAGCGCCGGGCGCAGCGGCGGCGGCGCCGTGCTATCCGCCAGCAGCGTGAAAAACATCGTGATGGAGGACTGCCTCTTCGTGGGCAACTCCAGCGGATCGGATTTCGGCTCGCTGGGCGGCGGCGGGGTGTACGTGCGGATCGACGGCGTCGCCACCGAGGGCGTCCGCATCGACCGCTGCCGGTTCATCGACAACACGTCCGTCGCGGCCGGCGGGGGTGTGGGCGTGCGCTTCGAAGACACCTCCACCGGATCCGCCGGCGGGCGCTTCCTGATCCGCAACAGCGTTGTCGTGGGCAACGAGTCCAACGCCTTCGGCGCGGGCGTGCGCATCCGCAGAGAGGCTGCCAACGTCGTCGCGCCCGTCGTCGCCGAGATCATCAACTGCACCATCGTCGGCAACAGCGCCGCCGACGCCTCGGGCGTGTTCATCACCAATGTCGACGTCGGCCGCGTGGCGAACTCGATCCTCTGGTGGAACACATCCCCCTCCTTCGCCGACGAGATCGTGCAGCTCGCCATCAACGTCACGGGAACCAGCGACATTCGCCACTCCAACATCCAGTTCGCCGACACCTACCTCAACGAACCCGGCGTCATCAACGGCTTCCCCGCGTTCGTCGACACCATCGGCCCCGACGGCCTGCTCTGGTCCGGCGACGAGAACCTCGCCCTCAGCCCCGGCTCGCCCAGCATCGACACCGGCGACGGCGCGATGGACTTCGGCATGTTCGACCT
>RECZ01000160.1 GCA_007693765.1 Phycisphaerales bacterium
GCGAAGTCCTTCTCGGTGATGCCGCCGGCGTCGTGGGTGCTGAGGGTGAGGCTCACCTTGTTGTAGCGGACGAGGATGTCCGGGTGGTGGTCCATCGTCTCGGCGTGGTCCGCGACGCGGTTCACGAAGGCCATGGCCTGGGCGAAGTCCTTGAACTGGTAGGTTCGCTGGATGGCGTCGTTGATCTCAGACCACTCGCGCAGGGCGTCGAGCTCGTGCTTGATCTGGTCTTCGGTGAGCTTCGTGGTCGTCATGCGTCCTCCGCGCTGGCATCGAGATCACGCCGTGCCGCATCGGCGTTGGGTATCTTCACGAGCCCCGCGCCCGAGTCAAGGCGGGGCCGAACTATGCCCCCTCACGCCCCACCAGAGCCGGTTCCCGTCGCCGCGGAGCGCACACGCCTCGCCCCCTCGCCCACCGGGGCGCTGCATCTGGGCAACGCGCGCACGTTCCTCGTGAACTGGGCGCTGGCGCGCCGTCGCGGCTGGGCGATCACCCTGCGCATCGAAGACCTCGACACGCCGCGGACCAAGCCCGGCGCCGCGCAGGACGCGATCGACACCCTCCGCTGGCTCGGCCTCGACTGGGACGACGGCCCCTTCGACCAGACCACAGACCCCACGCCCTACACCGACGCGATGCGCACCCTCGCGGCGGACGCCCACGCGTACCCCTGCGCCCTCACCCGGGCACAGATTGAGGACGCGGCCAGCGCCCCCCACGAGCGCGCCGACGCGGACGACCCCGCCCGCGAAGCCCGCTTCCCGCCCGAACTCCGCCCCGCCCTCGCGCCGCGTGCGTTCGACGACCCCGTCACGAACTGGCGGTTCGCCGCTCCCGACGAGGAGATCACCTTCGACGATGACTTCGCCGGCCCCCAGCGCCGCAACGTCGCGCAGAGCGTGGGCGATTTCGTCGTCTGGACCAAACGCGGTCAGCCTGCATATCAGCTCGCCGTGGTGGTCGACGACCACCGGCAGGGCGTCACGAGGGTGGTGCGCGCCGACGACCTGCTCGACAGCGCCGCCCGGCAACTGCTCCTCTACCGGGCGCTGGGGCTGAGGCCGGAGCCCTCGTACACGCACCTGCCGCTCGTGCTGGGGCCCGACGGGCGGCGCCTCGCCAAGCGCCACGGCGACACCCGCCTCTCGCACTACCGCGATGTGGGCGTCGGGGCCGAGCGGGTGATCGGACTCGTTGCGGCATGGTGCGGCGTGTGCGCAACGCCAGAGCCGATGCACGCGGACGACTTCGCCGCGGCGTTCGATCTGGATACGATGCCCAAGGGCCCGATCACGATGCGCCCCGAGGACGAGGCATGGCTGCTGCAACGCTGAACAACCTATGGCGGTCGCTCCTTCGGCTGGCGCTGCTGACGTCGCTGGCGCTCGCGGGCGCGTGCGCCGCCAACGAGCCGGCGTTCGAGGACGGTGTCGAGCGCGAACGCGTCGAGATCGCGGGCCGTGTCTTCCAGCTCGAACTGGCGCTCGACGATGCGGCGCGCCTCCGCGGCCTGAGCGGACGTGACCACATCGACGAGAACGGGGGCATGCTCTTCGTCTTCCCGCGGGCGCAGCGGCTGGGGTTCGTGATGCGGCATTGCCCCGTCCCCATCGACATCGCCTATCTGGACGGCGCGGGGCGGGTGGTGGCCATGCACGCCATGGAGCCAGAGGCCCCGCAGGGCGCGGGGGAGTCGGATAACGAGTACGAGATGCGGCTGCGGCGGTACGACAGCCGATTCCCGGCGCAGTTCGCGGTCGAGGTCCGCGGGGGCACGCTCGAGGAACTGGGTCTGGAAACCGGCGACCTTGTCCGCTTCGACGTGCAGGGCCTCAAGCGCCGGGCCAGATGAGCCGATTCTCGCCGCGGAGCGCACGCGGCATGTCGACCCCCACCGTCACACTCATCGCCGAAGGCAATCTGGAGGGGCTCCAGGCGTCGTGGTGGCGTGGCGTCGCCGACCGCTGGCCCGAGGGCGCAGCGCCCCCACACCTGCAACTCCTGTCGTTCGACGATGTGATGCGCGATCGTGGCGCGATCGTCGGCTCTGTGGCCGTGGTGTTCTTCGGCGACGAGGAGGGGTCGTCTACGTGCTCGCCGCTGCGCTTCGGCGAGGCGCTGCACGAGCGCGGCGTCGCGTCGGTCTTCCTCTTCCCGACGATCGACAAGCGGCGCTGCGCGATGAACAGCGAGTGCGTGATGGTGGCGTCCGTCGACGCCCCGCCGGGCCAGCTCGCGTGGGCCCTCGCTGCGCTAGCGCAGCGGCAGCCCGCGGTGGAGACCATGCAGCACGAGCTCCGCACGACGCGCCGATTCCAGACCGGCCTCCGCGGTGAGATGGATCGCGTGCACGAAGAACTGCAGCTCGCGGCGCAGGTGCAGCGCGACTTCCTGCCGCAGGGATTGCCGACGATACCGGGGCTTGATGTCGGCGTGCTCTTCCGCCCGTGCGGGTACGTGAGCGGCGACATTTACGACGTGCTGCGCCTCGACGAGACACACGCGGGCTTCTTCATCGCCGACGCTATCGGGCACGGCGTCCCCGCGGCGCTGATGACCATGGTGCTCTGCCGCAGCCTGCCCATGAAGGAGATCATCGGCGACTCGTACCGCATCGTGCCCCCGTCCGAGGCGCTCACGCGCCTCAACGTGCAGCTCATCAAGCATCAGGGCGAGTCGCCGCGATTCGCCAGCGCCGTCTACGGCATTATCAACACCGAGACGGGCGAGGTCACCATCGCAGGCGCGGGCCACCCGCCGCCGCTGCGGTACTCGGACCGGGGCGTGGAGAAGGTCGAGACCGAGGGCGGGCTGCTGGGTGTCTTCCCCAACGAGACGTACCAACAGACGAAGTTCACCCTCGCGCCCGACGAGGTGCTGATGCTGCACTCCGACGGCTTCGAGACCGCGTTCCCCGATGTCCACGCCGACGCCTACGGGCGCCGCCTGCCCACGATGCACTACCTCCGACATTTCGCGGGCGTCGCCGAGCGGGTGCGCGACGGGGCGCCCCTTGGGCACGCCTTCCTCGACCTCGCACGCAGCCTCGACGGGCAGGCGGGGTCGCTGCACCAGGTGGACGACGTGACGGCGATCGCGCTCGTCCGCGTCCCGGTGCGCCCCACCGACGGGCTGTTCAATGCGAGCACGCGGATCATCTCCGCGGGCTGAGCCGGAAAGGACCGGAGGGGATTCCGGGAGCAATTCCGGGGGGGCGATTCCGGGGTGTTTCCGGGGGCGATTCCGGGGGCGATTCCGGG
>RECZ01000150.1 GCA_007693765.1 Phycisphaerales bacterium
CCGGACTGTCCGAACTGGCCCAGCACAATCGCGAGGTCATGGAAATCGACCACGCCGTCACCGTTGACATCGCCAAGGATGCCTTCGGGAATGCCCTTTATGAAGTCCAACGACATCATCAACTCCTCGATCTCCTCGTTGGTCAGGGCCTCCTCGTAGACAGAGACGTAATGCACTCCCAGCGGGGTGCCGTCCGGCGCCCCCGGCGTGGTCTGCCCGATCATCAGCGTGTCGAAGCCAACTCCGCCGACGATGTGTGCGCCCACGTCTTGCAACGCGTGGATCGGGTGCCCCGCAATCGAATATTTCACCGTGACCTCGCTGCCTTCGCCGTCGTCGCGGAGAACGCGGATGGCGAGAATCGCCTGCGAGTCTCGCAGCGCGTACGCGGGACCGATGTCAGCGAGCACGGCCGAAGGGTAAGAGCCCGCCATGACGAGCTTGGCGTTCGCGGGGTCGAGGTGCAGCGTGACGGAATTGGTTGGGTCTGAAGCGTCGTGGAGGTTGCAGATCGGGTACATGTCGCTGGCGACGGCCGTCGCGTCAATGCCGTCGCGGGGCAGGGTCAGCACCATGAACATGGTGAGGTCGCTCTCTCCGTTCCAGCCGCTGAGCGTCAACAGATCGGGCGCACTTTGGCCGTTGCCACCCTCGACGGGATTCGCGCCATGGTTCGCCCAACCCTCTGTATCGTCTGAGATGGACTCGAACACTACGATGATGTCGGTGGGCTGATTGACTGCGGCGAGAGCCCATTCCCATGCCCCTGCTTTAGATTTGACGCCTTCGATGGACATTTCGATCCATTCGCGGCTAACGACACAGGACAAGGAGGCCGTGGGTGGAGGCGATCCACCTCCAGCACTTGCAATAATTCCAAGTCCGCCATATGACTCGTCTATGGATCGCAGCGAGATAACATTAGCGTTGAGGTTGCAAACATGGAACCGTCCGACAACGGGCACGCCGTCGTCAAGATCGCCGTCTGAGACGATGGCGCTCGCCAGCGGATTAAATTGGCTTGTGCCGAGACGATCTGCTTGGATTCGGAAGAATTTTCCGCCAACAGGCGGACGAGGAGCCCCCAGCGCCATCGCCTCCGCCTCGGTCAGTTCCGTCACCGTGACATTTGGCCCTTCAGCGTTGACATTGATATCCGTCGCCACCCTCGATCGCACTCCGGGTCGCAGTAATAGAGGACGTCCCGAGACGATCTCGAACGGCGGCACGCCAACGCCGCCCTGCTGGGAGCCGTTTTTCCCCATCATATACAAGGATCCGACCCCGGTCATAAATGCGGGCTGATTGGAAAAATTCTGATTGTTCAACACCTGCGCCCACGATTCGCCACCGTCGCGTGAAACACATACCGGGCCATAGGTACGATTGCTCGATCCCTCACCCTGACTGTTGGCGCGGGGCTGCTGTACAGCGACCCATGTTGCGCCGTTCGTGCCCTTGTGCGAATCGAACACATGCATGTGGAAGCACTCGTTGCCACCGGGCCGGAGCCGATGGTTGCCCAACACGAGTTTGGGGCGAAGCACCGACGCCGTGCCATCGACTTCGTGCAATGCTCCAGAGCCGAGATCAGCGCCGATGAGTAAATGTCGCTCGGTGCGTCCCGGACCGAACGCGACACCTTGATAGCCACGGTCGGCATCGATTCCTTGTTCGCCAAACACGCCATGCACGAACTCGCGTGGCGTCCAGTTTGACTCGTCCAGCCACGCGTCGGAATCGAACGCGGTCAGCGGGATAGAGCGACGCATGATGCTCGCCTTGTCCGTGCCGTCGCCGCCGATGTAGAGGACGTAGCAGGTCGTCGAATCGAACGCGACCGCCGCAGAATGGAAGTGGTCGATACCTCCGACGACGTGATCGAGCAGCATCACTTGCGGAGTGTTCCACGTCGCTCCCGGCGCGGGTCGGGTCGCGCGGAGCAGCGCCACCATGCCCGAGGCGGGATTGCCGGACTTATGCATGTAATCGACGCAAGGGATGAACACCTCGGTCGGGTCGTTCTCGCCGCGCTGCCTGACGTAGTAGTTCTGGCTGGTCCATGACTGCCCCATCCCCTTCCACCATTCCGAGGGGTCGCGGTAGAAGTCCACCGGCGTCCACGTCGCGCCGTCATCGACGGACCACACGATCGACATGCCGCGAACCTGTCGGGCCGATGCGTCGGGGTTCCACACGTTCAGGGCAGACACCGCGACGGACAGTCCATAGCACTGGATCGTGGACCACGGACGACGCGCGATTTCGTCTGTACTGCTTGCGCCGAAGGGCTGCACACCTGTTGTAGTGCTGTATCGGTAGACGTTGAATCGGTCGGCGTTCGAGGTCGGGACTTCCCGCGTACCCATAGAGATGGTGTTATTTCCAGAGTTGATTTGGATGCTACGAACCGTCGTGCCATCCACCGTGAAGCCGGAGGACGATCCGACGAGAGAATTGCCGTAGACAACATCGGTGAGCAGCGCTGACGCCGGGATCGCGGACGCGATGGCCGAGGCGTGATCGAACACCATAACATCGGGAGGCACAACGATCCCGTCACGTCGGCGCGTGCCACTCGCCCGCCCGAAGTCAATCGTGAACCCGTCGTTGGCGACGCCGTTGTTGAACCTGACCTTTCGAGTCACCGGCGGTGGCGGCGTGCCGGCGGTGGAAACATCCTGCTCGGTGGACAGGTTCAAGAACTGCAACTCCGCGATCGAGGCCAGCGTGTCGGGGGTCTCGGCGCTGTCAGTGATCTCTCCAACGGCGAGGGGGACGGCGCCAGCCTCGGAGTCATCGCCGTAGACCGCCAGGTCGCGGACCGGGCTGTTCCCGCCCGGCCACCCGGCGAAGGTGGTGATCCACTCCGGTGAGGATTCGACGCGCTCTACGAGTGTGATCACGCCGGCGTCGATCCGGTCCGCCTCCTTACCGAGTGCGGCCGCGCGCACGCTGCCGGTGCTGAATACACCCCACTCGGTCGCTGCTGCGGTCACGTGCACCGCTTCGGCTTCCGGTGAGAGCATCACTTCCATATGCGCGATGCCGTAGTCATCAGCGACGCCCCGCCCACCCGCCGAGCTGACAACCACCGCGCCGGGCGCCGGCGAGCCATCGGCCCGCGCCACACGGGCGGCGATCGTGACACCTCGGGCCGCGATAGGCGCGCCAACCTGCCGCGACTCGATGACGGGCTCTCGACCGTCTCCTTCAGCGACCGCCGAAGCGGGGAGTGCGAACAAAGAGAGAAACAACGCCGCAATCAATCGAATCGAGATATTGACGAACGTATTCATTGCAATGCTCCGTGTGCCTTTTGCGCGAGCGACTTGTTTTGTGACCTCTGAAAAGGCGGACGAGAGCCCCCCATATCCCCACATACATCCGCCTCCGCTCCGCCCGCTCTGTGTGGGAGCACAAACTGATAGAGACTGCGCGGCGTATCGCTTGGCGCGGTGCTGTCGCGGTATGTGATGGATCCTTTTCCCGCCTAAAACATTTTCCGACACGAGTAACACAAACATACTTGCTGCCAGATACTGCTGCAACCGAAATGACCTAAAAATAACCTCTATTATGACGAGGTTTTTGTGAAGAACGCGTTTGGATCCCAGCTCGCACAGAACTCCGCTCCGTGCTATTGATGGCGTACGAAGCGATCATCTCGCCGCTCACGTCAACGAGGGAGCATTCGTAGCCCTCCGGACGACGTATCGGACGTGCGCATCGCCGCATGGTGCGCAGGTGCGCCCAACAGAAGCACGCGCGCCGGCACCAGACCCGACAAGGTGGCGGCTGCGGTCGACGCCTTCGAAGCCGGCGACCGCGGCGACTAGGCCGCCGTGATGACCCTGCGCCGACGCGCTCAAACAAACGCGCGTCGGCACGGGCCGCACCGTCATCACCCCTCGAGACCATGTTCACTCTCCGAAGCGCCGAAATTAGTGAGCACCAATGCCAAATCGGCGAAATCCACCACGCCGTCGCCGTTGGCGTCGCCCGGCAGGTTGTCGCCCGTCTGGCCGAACGAACCGAGCACCAGCGACAGGTCGGCGAAGTCGACAACGCCGTCGCCGTTGACGTCGCCGGGGATGCCCGACGGTGCATCGGCGAGCGCGGCGAGGCGGAGGTTTTCGAGCCACAACGCGGCGAGGCGCTCGTTGCCGCGCTGGCTGAGGTGATTGCCGTCGGCGCGCAGGCCGTCGGCGAGTTGATCGAGGCGGGCGCCGAGGTCCGGGTGCTGCAGCAGGCTCACCGCGGGCACGCCCCACGCGGGCGCTGTTACGAGGATGTGCCGGTGCCACGGGATGAACGCCTGCGAGCTGTGCTCGAGGTCGCCGAGCCACGCCAACTCGACATCGGGGAGTGCGTCGAGCACGGCGTCGGCGAAGTCGTTCATGCTCGTCGGTCCGCTCTCCTGCTGGGCGAACATCTGGAGCCAGATGTGCGGGTCCATGCGGCGCATCCATTCGCGCAGCGCCTCGGGGTGCGCGATGGCGAGTTGGGGCGTGTACCCCTCGCCGCCGCGCCCGCCGACGCCCCACACCGCGCCGGGCGCGTTCGGGTTCCACGCGCTGAAGGCGAACACAACGACGCCCGCGCCGGCCTCGCCCGCGCGCAGCTTGAGGCCGCGCCAATCGGCGTTGTCGCCCGGGGCCAGCGCCGGCCACTCGTGCTCGACGTCGATGAGCTCCCACTCGCCGAAGCGCAGGGTGTCGCCGGGGTGCAGGGTTTCGTTGAGGTCGTCGCGCAGGGTGATGACGGTGGCGCCCGCGGCGGCGTCGAAGGCGACCGATTCGACGATCGCGAGGGCGTCGCGCACGGCGCAGGCGTCGCCGGGGAGGATCTGCATCGCGTCGTCGCCCACGAGGGCGATGGTGCGGGCGTCGGGGGCGTCGTCGCCGGCTTCGGGCGTCCAGACGGCGCTGAAGCGGGTGGTGTCCATTTCGATAGTGTGCGTCAGCCCGATGTCCTGCCCGGCCTGGTTCTGGCGCGTGTGCTTGTTCGCGGTCCAGAGCAGATCGGCGGCGCCGGGGAACCGGAGCGCGTGCGCCCGCACGATGAGCGGGGCGTCGGCGGTGATCATGCCCTCGGGCTTGCAACGCAGCGCGTACTGGGCGCCGGGTCGGAGGAGCACGCCCCCCGCCGCGCCCCAGAAGCGCGTGTAGTCGGACGCAGCGCCGACGGTGTTGACCGTGCCCAGGCGGAACGGCGGGGCCGCGGCGGAATCGAAGCCGAACCACGGAAACCGTGAGAGCAACGCGGGGCGGTTGAGCACGCCGGCGACGCTTGACGGGTCGAGGCCGATGAAGCCGTGCGCGTAGTTGCCGGGCGACTCGCCGGAGCCGTCGAACGTCTTGACGCCGCGGCTGTTGGCGCTGGACATCACGCGGACGTGCCCCGCCTCGCCCAACGCCAGCGCTCGGATGCGCGGCGCGACGGCGGTGGTGAAGGGCGGGCTGGGCAGCGGCGGATCGGCTTCGGGGATCTCGCGGACGAAGAACCCGGGTGAGACGTCGAAGGGCGATTCGTACACCATGCCCTCGGTCTCGAGCACGGGTCGGACCACGTCGAGACTCCCGGAGAGCGGGGCGCCGGAGCGCAGGTACACCTTGGTGTTCGTCGCGGTGAGCGTGCGCCCGATGACCGCGGCTCGCGCCGCCACAGTCGAGGACATAAACAGCCCGTCCTTGGGGAACGTGGTCGCGGCGTGCCCGATCATCCAGACGCAGCCCACCTCGCCGTTCATGCGCCCGCCGATGTCGAGGGTGTCGGTGATGAAGGGCGCGTGGTATCGGCGCGAGGCCCACATCGCCTGCATGTCGACGGGCGTGATGGGGTGATCGCGGATCGCGATGAGGCCGTGCACGCCGTCGATGGCGACACGGGCGCCGTCGGCCCCGACGCGGACGGGCCCGGGCTCGGCGCCCAGCCTCGCGCCGTGCGCACCGGCTTCACCCCATCGCAGGCCGTGCGACTCGGAGGCGCTCCAGACGCTCGCCACTTGCGCCGACGCGTCCCACGATGCGCAGACCAGCGCCCAGCCTCCCGCGGAGATCGCGGGGCCGGAGCCGGCGACGACGGACGATCGCTCCGGGCTGTCGATGTTGAACGATGCGCTGATCGCGCCGCTGACGTCGACGGATATCCGCACCACCCCGCCGACGTCGACGAGGGCGAGTTCGGCGCCCTCCGGCAGGGCGTCGACGTGCACCCACGCGATGACGCTCATGCCGTCGTCGCCCGCCAGCGTTGCGGGCGCAGGGAGCACGAGGCGCGACGACGCGTCGGACGTGCGCAACGCCGCGCCGTGCGCGGGCGCCCCGAACAGCAGCACGAGCGCCGGCAGCAGAGCCGACAAGATGGCGGTGGCGCGCAGCGGCGCTCCGAGCGATTGCATAGTCCCTTGTCCTCCCATCGTCGAGGGGTGCGAGCAGCATACCATGCACGACGAGGATGACACCCATGAGTCAGCGGTCCGCTGAAATACTAATATTTTTCATCAATTTTTGCACCGGGCCGACACACTGTTGTCAGAGGGCGGCGGGGGCGCGATGTTTTCGGACGCGGCGTGGGTGCGAAGCACGTTCTCGGCGCCCTCTCGGACGCGACGCACGAAGTGGCTCGGGGCGATCGCCACGCCTTGGCCGCGCAGGCCCAACAGCCAGCGTGCCGCGCCGTCGAGATCGTGGGTGGTGAAGTTGACGATCGTGCTGCCCTCTTCTGCATCAGAGCGTTCGAATCGCACGTCCGAAGCGTTGGGGGGTGAGATGCCCGCTGCGCCGCACTCGGGCGTCGAAATGATCACCTCGATGTTGTGCGCCACGGGCTTGGATTGTTCGTGCGTCGCGTCGACGGTGCGCTGCACCGCGCCGTCGCTCGGCGTGCACAGCGCGGAGGCTGCACGGACGTGCGCCGGGAGTTGGGCGCGGATCTTCCGCAGCGCGACGCGGGCGTTGGCGGTGGTGGGCTCATCGTCGGGCGCCTCGCGCAGCAGTAGTTCGAGCGCGTGCATCTCCTCGGGCGTGAGCTGGAGCGGCTGGAGGTAGAAGTCTTTGCGCACGCGGTAGCCGTCGGTCGCTTGCTCGAAGTACCAGGGCACGCCTGCGCCCTCGAGCTCTTCGAGGTCGCGGTAGATCGTGCGCTCGGTTACGCGACACTCGAGCGCGAGTCGGCGCGCGTTCCAACCCGGCTCCGACTGGATCAGCAGGAGCACGCGCAGTAGTCGATGAACCCTGGTGTACGCCATGAGAACACCGGAAGCTTGGGGCCGGCGGAGTGTGCGCCACGCACGCACGACGCTCTTTGACGAACAAACCCCGGACCACGAACGGCGTTGCGCCCCGAACGTGCGCCGGGGGTTTTTCGCGTCCGAGCCGAATCGCCCCGCCAGCGAGTCGGCGGGAGTATGCGCCAGCCCCATGACACCCTTATGTCAGCGCATCGCGGGGCGAGTCGGAAATCTGCCGCAACTATGACACGGGGTGGTCACAAGCCCGTCACGAGCCGCGCTCAGGCGGGCTCGTAGAGCCGCGCGGTGTCCGCGGCGACGGTGCGGACACGCTCGGCCAACGCCGCGGGTTTGATCACGCGGCAGTGCGGGCCCATCGAGAGGACCCACCAGAGGATCTCGTCGAGGCCGTCGACGGTGCAGCGGAAGGTCGCGGAGCCGTCGTCGTGTTCCTCGATCTCCTGCGTCGCGTGCCAGCGGGTGTCGGCGATGGTCTGGGCGAAGGACGGGTCGAACCACACTTCGACGTCGTGCCGGTCTTCGCCGCGGATCATCCGCCAGGCGTGCCCGAGGTGCTTCTCGATCGAGAAGCCCTTGGGGATGTCGTAGGGCCGGTCGGTGGGCTCGATCTTCGAGAACCGCGTGAGCTTGAGCGATCGCACCGCGTCGCGCCCGCCGTGTCGCCCGATGGCGTACCACGCGCGGACGCTGAAGAAGAGGGCATAGGGCTCGAAGTCGAACTCCTCGGGGCCGTTCTCCCCGCCCTGCTCGCGCTCCGCGTCGCTGTCGCTGGCGTGCGCTTTGTCGTAGACACACCGCAGCGTGCGGCGATCCACGATGGCGCGTCGAACGCGCTCGTAGACGTCGGAGGAGCCGTCCTCCTCGCCCGATTGCGCCGTGCGGACGAGCATCCGCTCGCTGAGGGCGTCGATCTCCGTCCGCAGGTCCGCGGGCAGGTGCGCGCGGATCTTGGTCACGGCGCGCCACGCGGGCCTGAGGAAGGCGATCTGCTCGCGGTTGGCGACGTGCTCGCACAGCACCACCAACGAGAGCGCCTCGTCGGCGGTGAGCTGCACGGGCGGCAGGAAGTAGTCGGCGCGGACGCGGTACCCCTCGCGTCCGTGTGACTCGAGCGGCACCCCCACGCTGCGCAGCACCTTGATGTCGCGGTAGACGCTGCGCTCCGAGACGCCGAACTCCTGCGCCATGCGCGGCGCGGTCCAGCCACGTTCGGCCTGCACGAGGAGCATGATCTGGAGCAGGCGCTCGAACTTCGGGGCGTACTCGGTCATCTCGGCGCTCCGTCTGCGGCCCCCGGCGCTCGCGCTGCGCGACGATGCTCTCGCGCGGGCGACGGGCGGCCGCGCCCAGTATGCGCAATGAACTCGGCCGTGGCGAGCCGGGACGGGCGCGGCGTGGGTTCGGCGCTCACGCTGCCGCGGGCGGCACGGGCGCCGGATCGATCCCGGCCAGGCGTCGGCCGCGGGTGTACATCACGTGGAAGCACAGGTTGAAGGCCAGCACACCCAGCACCGCGGCGAGCAGCGTCGTCCACGCGACGCGCTCGTTCACGCACGTCCAGACGAACTGCCCGATGCACAGCACGGAGACGATCAGCAGCGTCGGCTGGCGGGGGATGTAGTTCACGATGATCACCCCCAGCGGAGCGCCGATCGCGACCACCGGCGCCGCGGCGAGCCAGTTGGCCCACACCTCGGGCTCGATGTTCCCGCGGAGGGTGTTGGTGGCCAGACCGATGAGCGAGGTGTACGCCATGAGCACCACGGAGCTGGGGATCGCGATCTTCAGGTCGGCGCGGACCAGCAGCACGAGCACCACGTAGAGCAGCATGTCCACGCCGATGCCGGTGATGGACGTAATGAGCGCGCCGCCGAAGAACCCGACGGCGAGGCCGGAGAGCCGATCGAAGCGCGCTGTGGTGACCGTCATGCCTTCGAGGGTGGAGAGCTCGCGCAGCTTGACGAAGGTCATCACGCCGAAGCTCGCCCACACGACCGCGAAGACCAGCTTGGCCGCCACGCCTGGCACGAAGGGCGCGTACACGAACAGCCCCAGCGGCGTGCCGATCGTGGCTCCCACGAGCGACCAGCCGGTCATCCGCCACGCCAGCGGTCGGCGCAGCGCGAGGATGAGGATGGAGGCCGAGACCATGCCGATCGATTGCACGGCGAAACTAAAATTGCGCCCGATCGTCGCGGGCTGATCGAACAGCAGCACCAGCACGGGGAAGCCCACCGTCCCGCCGCCCATGGGCGTCGAGCCCGCGAAGTACGAGCCCATCGCCATCGCCGCGGCGATGGGCCAGTGCTCCTGCACAACGCTCCAGCGATCACCGAAGAAGACGATGGCCACCCACGCGGTGTAGAAGGCCGCGAGCCAGATGATGAACGGCCATGGGAGTTGGCGCGGCGTGCTGCGCATCGCGAGTCTTTGTCGTTTGAGCGAGCGAGCCGCTGCGGCGCGGACGCGTGGGGGTGCGGGAACGCCGTGGGGGGATCGCGGCGGGGCTGGGATGGTATCGGTGCGATCGGCGCCGGGCGTGACCGGCGTGCCGGCGCCGGGCTATCGGTCCCTGCGCTTGGCGTCGATGCGTTTGCCGTCGACCGTTTCGCCGAAGAGCAGGTCGTCGATGAGGTAGCTCCCCTGGTAGGGCTCCTCGACGTTCTGCCGCGCTGCGCTGGGGCCCTCTGAGCGGATGACTCGCTGGTAGCACCCGCCCGCCGCGCACAGCGCGCCGAGAGCGAGGAGAAAGAGCCAGCGGTGTCGTGTTCGTCGTTGAGCGGGCACGGCGAGGGCCTCCTGAGACGTCCCCGCGGGGTTCGGGGGGGCGTGCGAGCCGCATCCTACGCGGGGCGCGGGCGGGCGCGGCGGGGTGCGCGTATCGGGCGTGCGGGGTGGCGTGAGGAGCGGTACCCTCTCTCTCCCGGCGGCGCAGGTCCGCCGCGACGCACACCGCTCACGCTCTCTGGCGAAAGGCCCCCGCATGCCCGACCACGACAACCTCCCCGGCGACCCTGTCTCGGGCGACCCCGTCACCACCGACTCCGGGCTTGCGTACTACGAGATCAGCGAGGGCGAGGGCGACAGCCCCCGCTCGGCGCGCACACGCGTGCGCGTCCACTACTCGGGCTGGCTCACCAACGGCAAGAAGTTCGACAGCAGCGTCGACCGCGGCGAGCCGGCGACGTTCTTCCTCGACGAGGTGATCTCCGGGTGGACCGAGGGCGTGGGCTCCATGCGCGTCGGCGGCAAGCGCAAACTGGTGATCCCCCACCACCTCGGCTACGGCGATCAGGGCGTCGGCCCCATCCCCGGCGGCGCGACGCTGGTCTTCGACGTCGAACTGCTCGAGATCGTCTGAGCGCGGGCCTTCTCGCAATGGGCTGACCCCCTGCACTCGCGCGGGGGCGCCCACCCAAACGAACGTGCCGCGTCCGGCGTGCGGACGCGATGATCGGTTGCGACGGCGTTCGTGAGGGACACTGGCCGCCTCGTGTCTCTGCGCACGGGGCGTGGGTCTTTCAGGGGCGGCGGGAAAAAATCCGGTGACGCCCGTTTCGGGCGGGGGGCCCGCGGCGTATCTGTTGTGTGGGAGCGTGCCGCTCCCCGACGGATCGACACCATGCCGCAGAGCATCACCATGCCGAGCCCAGCAGATCCCCGTCGCGAGAGCATTGCGTGGTCCGGCCTGCACGAGAGGCTGCTGCGGTGCGCCCGCTCGCTCGTGGGGCGCGGGCGTGCCGACCTCGCCGAGGAACTGGTGCAGGAGACGCTGCTGCGGCTGCTTTCCAGGGGCGAGCACCCGGCCAGCGTGCCCTACGCGTACGCACGGACGACGCTCGTGCGGTTGTGGCTGGACGAGCAACGCGGCGCCGCGCGTCGCCTTCGGCGGGCAGCGCGGTGGGCGGTGTCGCGCGTCGGACACGCCGCGCCCGATCCCGCCGGCGCCGACGAGCGCCGCGACGCGGTGCGGATCGCCGTCGAGGGCCTGACGCCGGCGCAGCGCGCCGCCGTGACGCTGCGGATCGTCGAAGAACTTTCCTACACAGACATCGCGCACGCCATGGGCTGCACACCCGACGTGGTGCGCGCCACCCTGCACCGGGCGCGGACGCGCCTGCGTGACCGTCTCGGAGAACCGTCATGACCCGTCCATGGAGCGATCACGAACTCGAGCGGTATCACGACGCCGACCTGCCCGCGGCCGACCGCGATGCGCTCTCCGCCGACCTCATGCGCGACGCGGCGCTGCGCGAACGGCTCTCGCACATCCGCGAACTCGACGGCTACGCCCGCGCCGCCCTCCTCGACGATGCGCCGCTCCCACGCCGCGCCGGCCCCGCCGGACCCCGCGCCCGGTTCGCGCTCGGCGCGCTGGGCGTCGCGGCCTGCGCTGCGCTCGCCTTTGGCGCCTTCACGGCCATCCGCGCCCTCGTGCCGACGACCGGCCCCGCGTCGGAACACTCCACGCTCGCGCTCACACCCCCGGAACCCCCGGCGCCCCCGGCGCCCCGACCGCTCGCTGCTGGGGACGCGGTCGCCAAGGCCGAGGCGCGTGAGGGGCTCCTGCTTGTGGTGACCAATGTCGCGCGCACAGAGCCGGCGCCGGTGGTCGCGCAGGCCGGGCCGACGCTCGGGGAGCGTATCGACGAGCGGATGCGCCGTGGCGACGCCGCGGGCGCGATCGGTCTGCTCGCGGAGGCGGACGGCGCTGTGCTCGCCTCGGCGCTCACCGCCCTGGGCGACCGCGTGCACTCGGGCGAGGCGGCGCGCGAACTGCTCGCGACGCTGCCCGTCGCGCAGCAGGTCGAGGCGTGCCGCGCGTGGGTGGAGCGCCCCTCGCTTCGCCCGATCGCCTTCGAGTGGCTCGCCTCCCTGGAGCGCGCCGCCGACGACGACGCCCGCGAGAGCGCCCGCGCCCTGCGCCGCGACCTCGCCCAACGCCCGGAACTCCGCGCGTGGCTGCTCAGCTACGCCGCCCGTTGATCCATTTGAAAGCAATCGCATCCGCCGCGGCGACCGCGCACCCTGCGCGCCCGCCCGCGGCCCATCAGGAGAACGACCATGCGACCCATCGCTCACCCGCTCACGACCGTTCTGCTCTGCGCCTGCGTGTTCGCGGTATCGACCGCGAGCGCGCCGCCCGCGGCCGGGGCTTCGCTCGCCGCGCTGACGGAGAACGAGCACGGCTTCGAGGTCCGCGTCTACGACCTCGCGGACGTGCCGCACGCCATGGCGAAGGAGATCATCGGGAGGCTCGCGGAGCAGTCGCCGACCCATCTCGCCGCGGGTATGTGGCTGCTGACCGAAGCGCCGGAGACGCACGCGCACATCCGCGAGGCGCTGCGCCAGGTGCGGGCGCTGCGTTCGGAGCGCATCGGCGTCGAGGTCTCGCTGCGACGGGCGCCGCGGGCCGAGGCGAGCGTGCGCATCGGCGATGTGCTCGATGCCCAGGCCGCGCGGATCGTGCCGCTGCGCACGGTGCAGGTCGCCGGTGTGTACGGCGAGGAGATCAACGCGAGCACGTTCGAATCGGTGACCTTCCTCGCCGAGGTGACCCCGGTGGTGGGCTCGCAATCCTCAGGGGCGGCCCCCACGATTCAGACCGCGCACACCGGCATGCGCGCCGTCGTCACGATCGGACGCCCGGAGGACGGGCGCGCCGTGAGCGCCAAAGTCCGCGGCGAGTACGGCGTGTCACGCGTCAGCGACGGCGCAACGCTGCACGGCCAGGTCTCGCACGCTCCCGATACGAAGACGGCCACGCTGGAGCGGGTGGCGACGATGGCGCGGCCGTTCGAGAGCGAGGTGGCCGTGACGCCCGACGCCCACACCGTCTTCGCCGTCTTCGACGACCCCGAGCACGCCGACGGCGTGCTGATCGCCACGGTGCGGGTGCGCACCCTCGATTGAACGCGCCCTCCCCCGTGTCGACACGTCCGCAACAACAAAGGCCCGGCGCGGCTCGTTCGGAGCCACGCCGGGCCTGTTTGTGTTCTCGCGTGTGCGCGACGGCGCGCCGGTTCAGCGGCGGCGGCGGGCGCCGGCGAGGGCGCCGATCGCCAGCAGGGCCGCGGCCCCGGGCGTCGGGATCGTGTAGAGGAGCGCGTTGGCCATGAGCAGGGCGCCGTCGGTGGAGGTGACCCACCCACTAGCGAGCGCATCCGCGGAGACCGGGTACATGCCGAGGTCGGCGCGGTTGGGGAAGAGGCTGCTGGTGGCGACCAGTGTGCGCCCGTCGCTCCACTCCGCGACCTTGATGCCGTGCGCGGTCAGGGCCGTCGTGTTGGGACGGAAGCTGCTCGTCCCGCCGTTGAACGAGCCGACGCCGTCCATGATCGGGTGGCCGGGGAGCAGCACGTTGCCGAGCGTGGCCGTGCCCGTGATATTGCCGCTCTGGCTGGGGATGATCTCGTAGCCGTCGGTAATCCATCTCCCGGAGAGGAAACGGTTGGCGCCGGTGCTCGAGTTCGCGAAGGTGGCCACGACCACGCCGCCGCCGGCGTCGACGTAATCGGCGAAGACGTTTCCGAGCGCGATGGGGTTCGCGTAGTCGAAGTTGCTCCACGTGAGCACGGCATGGAACTGTTGCAAGTCCGCCAGCGTGGGGGTTGTGGTGTTGGCGTTGATGATGGTCACGGAGTTGAAGAGCCCCGTGCCCATGAGCTTGTCGCGCGGATCGGTGAACCGCGGATCGGTCGGGCTGGTGGCCGCCGCGGCGACGATCGCGACATCGAACCCGCCCGCGTGGACGGATTCTGTTGTCGCGCCGAGGAGCGCTACGCCGGCGCACAACGCCGCGGGCGCTCCGAAGAGAATCCTGCACTTCATGATTCGTTCCTTTTCCTTCAGCCGCGTGCGCAGACGCCTCGTACAAAGAGACGCATCTGCTCTGCGGAGTTGCGGCGCATCTGCGCCGCCGGTGACGTGTTCCCGCCGCTCCCTTCGCGGCGTGCTCGTCGCCTCTATCCACGAAACTGAGCGACGAGCGATGACCGTGCCCAATGTACCCTGCCGCCACCCCCCGAATCAAGAGTTTTGCGCCCGCCACTGCGGCCCGGCGAGACCTCGTCGGCGCCACAAGTCCTTATGATTCAGGAGGTTGGGCGTCATTTGCAGCAGGCGCAGCGGGGCGTCAATCGTGGGGTGTGGGGCGCTGCCGGCGCGCCACGAGCTGCGCCCCCGTCATCACGCCCACAGCGCCGATGAAGGGGTTCAGGATCGCCACCCACAGCGGCTGGCGCGAGTTCTGCATCGCATCGGCGATCGAAACGTCCGCCTCGCGCGCCGGCGGCGGGCCCTCGCGGTTCTGCTGCGCGACGCCCATCGCGCCGAGGGCGCCCAGCACCAGCACCGCGCCGACCAGACCGATCGCCGCCTGCTGCTTGCCCGACGCCAGCACCGCGACAACGCCCCCGACCGTCGCCGCGGCGAACCCGACGATGATGCTCAGCCCCAGCCACAACCCCGAGACCTCGTACGAGCCGGGCTTGTACGCGCCGTCGACCCCGAGGGCGAGGTACAGGAGCGTGAAGACTACGAACATGAAAAAGACGAGCGCGAGGTAGCCGGCGACAACGCCGAGGATGGATCGGAGCATGGCTGGACTCCTATGGGTGCGGGCGCGAGGCGAGCGAACGGTTGTATCGACAATCACGAGGCCCGGCCATGAAGCGGCGCGGGGGCGGGGCGTGCGTGCATTCTCTTGACGCCCGCCTTGTGGGCGATGGGCTTTCGACGAATCTGATCGCGGTCATACCGCATCGGGTTGCGCCGTGCGGCGCGGTCTCCACACGGCGGCGCCCGTTCTCGCGTGACCCAGGATGTAGCGGAACGTGTTTCGGGCGTGGTCGCGGTCGTTGATCGGCAGGGCGCGGAAGCGCTTCGCCCAGACGCCCCCGAGGGGCGCGAGGCCCCGCTTCGAGAGTTCGCGGGCGCTGCGGCGTTTGGCCATGCCGATCCAGCGTCGCGGGTCGCGGTCGGGGAAGCGGGCGAGGATGTGGAAGTGGTGGTCGTCCACGCACAGCGCCGCGAGCTCGATCCCGTCGCGCAGCAACGATTCGACCATGACGTCGCGGACGACGATCCGCGCCTCCGAAGAGAGTCGCACGGGCGCGCGCTGCATCAGCGCTTTGGAGCGCCGGTGCAGCTCGTCGTACATGCCTTTGGGTGGCGGGTTTTTGTAATCGCCCACGACGTGCTCGCGATGGTGGCGTGCGCGCCACCCACGCGGATCGCCCCGGAGCCACGTCCCGTAGGTGTTCCCGTTGCAGTGATGCCAGTCGTCCCACGC
>RECZ01000010.1 GCA_007693765.1 Phycisphaerales bacterium
GTTCGACTCCCACCGGGGCCACTTGGCGAGTTTTCAGGAACGCCGCGTGCGTTGCAAGATCGGCGCTGGAGATTTGATCTCTCGGGAATTTGCGCTCGTGTGTGCCGATCGCAGTAGTTCGGTGCGGTGGCTCGCTGCGCCGCCTTTTACGACGGCTCCGTACGCGAATCGCAGCGCCGGAGCGACGTTTTACGGCTGCGCCGCAGAGCAAAGACCAATAACCCACGAGGAATCTCCGATGTTTTGCTGGCGAGGCTCGCTGTAGCTCATATACTTAGCACACGGGATGACGCCTGCCCGCGCCGCCCCGATACCCGCGATCAAGGTGATGCGCCATTTGGTCGGCGCTCCGTCGCGCGTTCCGCTCCGGATGATCGAGAGGAGATCGAGAGATGACCAACC
This sequence comes from Phycisphaerales bacterium, assembly GCA_007693765.1. Classification (GTDB taxonomy): domain Bacteria; phylum Planctomycetota; class Phycisphaerae; order Phycisphaerales; family UBA1924; genus RECZ01. The sequence goes on from RECZ01000010.1 coordinate 403, forward strand.
TGCGCTTGTGCCTCATTTTCGCCCTTGTCCCCGCCGCCGCCGCCGCCGCCGCCGCCGACCCCATTCTCAGCAATCTGCCGGGGAACGTGCGGACGTCGGTCACCACCAGCCTCGGGCTCGGGGTCGACGGTAATCATCGATCCAAGGCCGTCGGCCTGACGATGGGCGCACAGTCGCTTGATTTCGTCTCCATGGTCGTCCACCTCGGCAACGGCGACGACTTCGCCAACAGTGTCTTCGGCGGCATCTACGGCGACGATGGTGGCAATCCCGGAGCGCTGCTCGCCGCGTTCGACTCCGCGTCGGTCTCAGCCGGCGCCGTCGCCGAGCAGTTCACGCTCACCATCAGCGACGGCTTCACGCTTCAGGCCGGCGTCAGCTACTGGTTCCTTCTCGACGGCCCCGATGTGCTCAACAACTTGTACTGGCCCGATCTCATCCCGGCCACCCCGCCAACCGCTTTCGGCGATGTCACCTACGACGGCTACCGTTTCAGCGCCGACAACATGAACAACTGGGTGAATTCCTCGATCTTCAACACCGTCCAGATCAATGCTGTCCCGGCGCCCGCCGGCGCCGCCGTCTTCGCGCTCGCCGCCTTCGCCGCCGCACGACGCCGACGCTGATGTCCGCGACCGCGCACGCTCAGCCGGATTTCTTCGCGTTCCGTTCCTGACTCGCGAGCACCGAGACCGCGGCGAGCATGCAGAGCGTGTCTTCGATGAGCTCACGGGTGATCGGGAACGCGTGCTCGAAAGTTTGGAACATCCAGATGCGGAGGGTCATCGAGACGTCCTCGTTGGAGAACTCGCCGAAGCCGGATTCCTGATGCTGATGCCACGGGAACTCGGGCGTGGACGTCTTGTAGCCGTAGATGAGCAGCGGCACGCCGTCGGCGCGGACCTGTGTCTCGAGGAAGAACGTCTGCGCCAGCTTCTGCGGCTTGGGCGCCTCGATGTCGGATTGGACCCACTCCGGCGCCGCGGAGTGGGGGTGCTTGTCGGAGAACTCGAGGAGGCGAACACGCATCGGGCGGGCTCCGAATCTCCCCCGGGGCACGCCGCCAGTATGACGCGATAAAGGTCGGGACGCCAGCGCGGTCTGCGGCATGTCGGGAGGGGGAGTCGCCGCGGCCCTTGGGTCGTGGTCAATAGTTGAAGTTTGCGTTGGGATCCGTCGAGCCCGGCGAGACGCCGCCGCTGTTGCCCGAGAACGCGGGGGTGAACGTCGCGTTGACGACGAGGCAGACGTTGTTGGCGGCGATGTTCCAGTTGGTTCCGTTCGACCGCGTGGTGTTGCCGATGATGATGTTGCCGTTGCTGGGGGCGTGCACGCCGATGCCGTTGTTCGTGGCGACCGTGTTCCGCTCGACGCGGTTGATGCCGTTGGTCAGGATGATCCCCGGCGCTCCGCTGCCGCCCGCACCGTTGAAGGAGACGATGTTTTCCCTGATCGTGGAGCCTCCGAGGGAATTGACGCCGGCGCCGGTGTTGCCGGTGACGACGCTGGCGTGGAGCAGCGATCCGAGCGACAGTCGCACGCCCTCGCCGCCGTTCTGCGTCGACGCGATGTTCGTCGCCACGGAATTGGAGACGATAAACCCATGCGAAGAGTTCGACCGCGCCACGCTGTTCGACACGGAGCTGCCGCCGGAGAGTTCGAAGCCGACGCCTTGGTTGTGCGTCGATCGGCAGTTGGTCATCACCGCCGCGCCACTGGCCAGGATTCCGCCGCCGGGCACGATGCTGAGGCCGTTCTGAAACGCGGAGCAGTTCGTGATCGTCGCGCCGAACGAGCCGGTGGAGACCCGTATGCCCCACTGCGAGTTTCGTCTCGCGACGATGTTCTCCACCGCGCCGCTGTCGATCGCGGCCTCGATGCCGGACTGCGTCCACCCGCGCACCGTTCCGTTGCGGATCACGATACCCTCGGTAAAGCCGGGCACATTGATGCCGTTGAGAGAATTGGCGCCGCCGACGAGGGCGAACCCTGAGAGATCGAGCGTCACGTCCGCGGAGGAGATGGTGATGCCGTGCTTCGCAGCCTGACCGACGATGTTGCCCGTGAGATAGTACGAGCCGGACTGCGTGATCCGGAACGTCGAACTGGCGTCGCCCGGCGTGTTCACCGAGTTCACGGCGATGCGAGGCTCGACCTCGACGAGTGTCTTGCCCGTGGGGTTGATCGGTCCGGCCGGGGGGTCGAGGGGGCCGGAGAGAGCGACGGGGGCCGTGCAGAGCACGGCGACACAGGCGCCGACGCGGCGGAGTGCGCAGGATCGTGTGTGGGCGAGGCGTTCGCTGGAGAGCAGATTCATCACGAGTTTCCTTGCTGGGCGCCGTATCCCGCCCGGTGCGGATGGAGTGCGCCCGATGATCATGGAGCCCAGTACGGAGGGCGTGGCCAAGTCGAACAACAACGATTCGGGCGATCAGGTGGCACTATAAATAGCATGACTCAGGTTGAATACAAGCACAATTTTGCCAATTCAGGCGGGTGCAACGGCCCATGCCGCATGTGACACCAGCGGCCTGAGGAAATCTCCCGGACCGTTCTAACTTAGGAGCATTCCGGGACGGGTCTTGTCCGGCGTCGGCATGAAGGGCTTCGCTCGGCGGGGTGAGCCGTGTGCTCCCCTTCGAGGTGACGTCAACAACGACGGCGACTGCGAGTTCATCGACCCGGGTCTTCTCGTGGGCGACTTCGGTCTGATCCGCAACGAGCCGCGTGAGCGCAATGCCGCCCTCGCGCCGCCGACGTCAGCCGACGATGTCCGGCAGGTCTTCGAGGTCGCGCGTCAGGACCAGCGGCTCGTTCTCGGTGATGAGCACGTCGTGCTCGTA
>RECZ01000137.1 GCA_007693765.1 Phycisphaerales bacterium
CTTGCCATGATCCAGCGCTGCCTGAGGCTCCTCGATCCGTCAAACAGAGCCTAGTTTGGTAGGGAAGCAGATGGGCGCGAACTTCCCCTACCCAGCCTCGTGGGACGGGCGTCCCGCCCGTCACCTACTAAATCTCTTCTTCTCTTCAACTTCGTTCTTCCCCTCACACCTGCACGGGAGGCAGCCCCATCGCGCGGCGCCACGCGCTGAGCTGGCCCAGGTGCGTCGATTCGTGCTTCACCATCAGCGTGACGAGCATGTCCCCCACCGTCGGGTGCATCTCGCGCCAGCGGGCCAGCGGGTTCGTCGCGGCGAGGGCCGCCTCGTCCGTGCGCTCCAGCGCTGCTTGCGCCGCGTCGTGCAACACCCGGTATTCCTCGATGAGCGCGCGTCGGTCGGGGTAGGCGCCCGGATCGTTCACGACTGTGGACTTCACCCCGAACGGATGATCGGCGGGATCGTCGAAGGGCGCGGCCTCGCACAGCGCCCGCGCGATCGGGGCGTAGACGTTCAGGTGGCTCAGGACCCACGCCGGGTGGTTCATCGTGACGCCGGGCACGGGCTGGGCGGTCATCTGCGCATGGGTGAGGTCCCCGACGAGCCGCAGCGCGTACGCGCCGTTGCGTCGCCATGAGATCAGGATGGCGCCGGCGAGGGGGGAGGTGGTCATGGCGCGCGATGGTACCGCGCCGACGCCCCTTCCAGCGAGTCTCGAAAGGTGACGCCCCAACGGGGCGATGGGCCATAGCCGTGGGCGAAGCGAAGCGCCGCCCACGGAAGGCGGCGTCGATGTTGGCCGCCCTGACGGGGCGGCGGAGCGGCCCGTTTGTTGTCTCTTTGGGTGTATGAAACGACGAATCTACGGCGGGAGCGACGGTAAACGTGCGCGGATCAATCCTTCGCCCCTTCAGGGCGAATTCGTGGGCGCCGCGCACACCGTGTGCGGCGCTGCGCTTCGCCCACGGCTAGGTTCCGACGCCCCTCTGGGGCGTTGTTGAGTCAGCGGTTCCTACGGACCACATCGGGAATGCAACACGAAACGAGGATCATTTCACGTCGAAAACAGCCCTGCTACCGATCCCGGCGCGCGTCGCGAGTCATTCAATCCGGCGCGTGCCCGTTTCATTCGTTCCCGACGCGCGTTCGCAATGCCCTACGGCCGCATCAGCGCGAAAAGGTTATCCAGCGTGTCCTCGCGTTCGATGTGCATGATGAGGTCGCGGAGCTTCGCGCACTTCTCCTTGCCCACCACCGGCTCGCCCAGGGCGTTGAACTTCACGCTGATCTCGTCCTCCGTCATCGGGTCGCGCGGGTCGCCCTTGGGGACGTCCACACGCTCCACGAAGGACTTGCCGCCCTTGAGCGTGATCGTCACGCGGCTGGGCTGGTACTTCGGGAACAGCGCCTCGAACTCCTCGTTCGCGACCACCTTCACCTTGTCCATCACCGGGATGAGCGCCTTGTCCAGCACGCGCTCCTCCTTGAACTGCAGGGGCGTGACCATGCCGTCGACGAGGCCCACCGCCAGCGAGTAGGGCAGCGAGTGGTCCGCCGTCTCCTTGCTGTCGGGGCGGTACTTGTGCGGGTCGCCCAGAATATCCGCGGCCCGCGCGATGACCTCGACCCGGATCTCCTCGACGTCCTCGGGCTTGAAGTCGTGCGCCTTGACGATCTTCATCATCGCGGTGAGCGGCGCGTGGCTGAGGGCCTCGATGGGGAAGGACTTCATGCCGCACTCGAGGATGCGCCACTTGCACTTCGTGCACGTGGGCAATGCGTCAGTAAGGATGCTCAGGTCCCACCGGTTGCCGGAGTGCCCGAAGACGTGGGTGATGCCCTCCTTGCCGTCGAAGACGTGCTCGGGGCCGCTGTAACCCAGTTCGGCGAGCATGGCCGCCTCGACGCCGGCGCGGGTGGACATCGGGTCCACCGTGTTCTTCATGTTGGTGAGCTTGCCCGCGGTCACGGCGCCCAGCGTGCAGTTGGCGCTGCCGGAGATGCCGATCGCGTGCTGGATCTGCTCGGGCGTGAGGCCCATCACGCGCCCCGCCGCGACGGGCGAGGCGAACGCCGTGAGCGTCGCGTGGTGCCAGCCGTACTCGCGCACGCCGGGGAAGCCCGCCTCCACCAGCCGCATCTCTACCTCGTACGCGATGAGCGTGCCGAGGATGAGGTCGCGCCCGCCGAGGCCGCGCAATTGGCACGCGGCCATCGGCGCGGGGATGATGTCGCTGGGGTGGCTGGGGTCCTGCTTCCAGTAGATGTCGTTGTAATCCATCGCGCGGATCATGTGCGCGTTGAGCAGCGCCGCGGTCGGGGCGCTGGTCTTCATGTTGTGGACGAAGACATCACACTGCGGCGCGCCGCCGATGGCTTTGGCGTACTTCACCAACGCCTCGGAGTCCTCCTGTTGGGAGCCGCCCAGGGCGCAGCCGAAGGAGTCGTACAGAAAGAGCTTGGCGCGTTCGATCGCGTCCGGATGGACCTTGTCGTAGGCGCAGGCGTGCGCCCACTCGGCGATGTCGCGGGTGACGTGGCGGGTGGGGGCTTTGGCGTGAGGGGTGCTGGTCGCCATGGGGGTGAGTCATCCTCGCTGCGTGTGGAGTCGGGGGTGAGGCGGCGCCCCCGGATGCGCACGGGCCGTGGCGACACACTGTACCGGGCGGCCTGTGCGGCGTCAGCGCGGCGACGGCGCCCGCCGCAGCAGCTGCCCCTCGATCGTCAGCCCAGGCCCAAAGGCGAGCATGACGCACGTCTCCACGCCCGGCTGACGCGCGATGCGGTCGAGCACAAAGAGCACCGTGGGCGAGGACATGTTGCCCAGTTCCGCCAGCACGGCGTGCGACTCCGCCAGCGAGTCGGGCGCGAGGCCGAGCGAGCGCGCCGCGGCGTCGAGCACGCGCGGCCCACCGGGATGCACCGCCCACGCGTCCACATCCTCGACCCTCAGCCCGTGGCGGCCGAGCCACTCCCCCACCACGCCGGGGAGCGCGCTGTGGATCAAGCGCGGCACGTCGGGCGAGAGCGTCATCTCGAAGCCGTGATCGCCGATGCGCCACGACATGGCATGCGCCGTGCCGGGCACGAGGCGGGAGACGCCGGCGTCGATGCTCCAGCCGTTCGGTTCGGCGACGTCCCCGCGTCGGCCCTCGACGACGACAGCGCCGGCGCCGTCGGCGAAGAGCGCGTTGGCCACAACGCGCTGCGCATCGGGGATGTGCGCCATATGGATCGAACACAACTCGACGCAGACCACCAGGACCCGCGCGCCCGGCTCCGCGTTGGCGATGCACCGCGCCACGCGCAGGGCGTTGATGGCGCCGTGACAGCCCATGAAGCCCACGTTGGTGCGCTCGGTGTCGTCGCGCAGGCAGAGGCGCTGCAATAGGCCGGCGTCGACACCCGGCGCCGCGAACCCCGTGCAGGACGCGGTGATCAGGTGCGTTACGGACGCGGCCTCACGCCCCGCGCCGCGCAGGGCGCGCTCCGCCGCCTGCACCGCTAAACGCAGCGCCTCGCGCTCGTACACGATCATGCGCTCGCCGGTTGTGGGCCCGCGCTCCGCGGCGGTGTCGAGCATCAGCGACCCGTCATCGGAGGACGCCGGATCGTCGCGCGAGGGCGTGGGCGCCTCGTCGGAGATCACCACGTGGCGCGAACGGACGCCGGTGCGCATGTGGATACGCTCAAGGCGTGCGGCGTCAACGCCGTTCGCCCCGTTCATCGCGCGGGCGAGTCGGAGCGCCTCATCGTGCGTGACGCGGCGCTCGGGGAGCGCTGTTCCGATGGCGGTGATGACGGCGCTCATGCGGGGCTGACCTCCGGCGGTGTGTGTCCTCTCGGCGGAGCGCGTCCGGCGAGACGCAGCACGGGCCCCGCGACGCCGGGGACGCGGCTCACGATCGCGCCGAGCGCATCGGCCGCGGCCGGCGAGCGGAGCGCCCGCGCGAGCAGGGCGGACAGCGACTTCGCACCGCGCCGGCGCCGGATGCACGCCTCCCACGCGTGTGCGTGCGCCGCGGACCACCCCTCGCGCACGGCGGCGAGCGCGATCGGCGCCAGGGCCGCGGCGTCGTCCAGCGCCCACGCCACGCCCTCGCCCGTGAACGGCTCGACGTACCCGCGGGCGTCTCCGGCCACGAACACGCCCGGCGCAGCAGCGTGCGCACGCCGGCAGGTGAGATGCGGCACGCCGCGCCAGCGGGCGTGATCGAGGCCTTCGGGCGCGGGGACACCGGCTTCCTTCAGCAGGGCGCGCACCGCGTCGGGCGTGCCGTTGTGTGCGCGGAGAAACGCGGGATCGACGGCCCCGGCGATGTCCAAGCGGGCGCCCTCCTGCCGCGCCAGGCCAACGTATCCGCCGCGCGCAACGCACATCCGCACCACGCCGGGGGGTGGCTCGTACGCCGCGTCGATCGTCGCGGCCACGCCGACACGGCTGCCCGGCTTCGCCACGAGCGGGCCGCAGACATCGACCGGCAGCGCGCGCCCGGAGAGCCCCGTAGCGACGATCACAACATCCGCCGTGAGCGTGCGCACGCCCGCGGCTTCTTCGCACCGAACCGCTCGCCCATACTCCGTCATCGCGCCGACGCCGGCGCGCACGCCCTGCAGGACGCGCACGCCGTTGCCCCGGGCGATGTCGACGAGGGCGGCGTCGAGCGTTGCGCGCGAGACGGCGACGGAGGCGCCGAGCGGAAGCGCGTGGGTATGGCCGCGCACGACGAGTTCCAGGCGCGTGAGCGCCGGGGCGCCGAATCGCGCGACCGGGTTCGTCAGCCCGAGCGCATCCAGTTGCGCGATCGCCCGGGCGTTGAGGCACCCGCCGCAGGCTTTTTCGCGGGGGAAACAAGCGCGATCGAGGAGAAGCACGTGCACGCCCTCGCGCGCGAGGCGGATCGCGCAGGCCGCGCCCGCGGGGCCGGCGCCGATGACGATCGCGGGCCAGTGCCTGCGCTCGGGGCCGGGGGTGTGGGCGGCGGGAGCGTTCACGCGGGGGCGCTCCATTCGGCCTGCAATCGGCACGGCCAGCACGCGCGGACACGGGGAGCGCGCAGGCCGGCGCGCTCGAATCGCTCGCGGAGTTCACCCGGTGTAAAGGCGGCGCGCACGGACTGCGGGCCGTCGGCGCGCACCACCGGGTTTCGTGTGATGCAGCGTGTGGCGAGCCACGCGAGCGCGTAGCCACGTCGGCAACGCCGCAGATCGTTCATCACCACGAGCGCTGGGCGGGCGCGGGCGAGCGAGGCGAGGAAGGCGTCGAGGGCGTCGTCGTCGAGATGGTGCAGGAAGAGACTGGACACGACGGCGTCCGTGCCAGCGGAGATGGGCTGCGCCGCCGCGTCGTGCTCGATGACATCGAGATCGACGCTGGCCTGCGCGGCTGCGCGCCCGGCGCGCTCGAGCGCCAGAGGGTTGTTGTCGGTCGCGGTGATGTGCAGCGGGACGCCGGCCCGCCGGGCGGCTTTGGCGAGGCCGATGGCGAGTTCGCCACCCCCGGCGCCGACATCGAGGACGCGCAGCGGCGGGGCGCCCTGCGCCGCGCGGGCGCGGGCGAGCGCCAGCACGGGCCTGGCCACACGCCGGACAACACCGCTCAACGCCGCGACGGTGCGCAGATCGTCGAACGCGCCGTCGAGCAACGCCGGGTCGACGCCCGGGCGGTCCATCTGTTCGGTCTCGAAGCGGCGGGCGCTGAGCCCCAGCGGCGTGGCCATGCGTGATCCTACGCCGCGCCGAGCGACGATCAGCGGTCGGCGCTGCGCCACGCCAGGCCGTCCGGCTCGCGACCGGCGGTGAGGCGGCGGGCGATGCGCCACGTCTCGAGGTCGATCACCGAGATCACGTCGGCGTTGGTGTTGGCGACGAAGGCCTCGCGTCCGTCGGGCCGGATGAGGATGCCGATGGGCACGGGGCTGCGCCCGAAGGCGTCGCGGAAGAGGCGTTGTTGCAACTCGTCGTCGTCGACGGGCTCTTCGTTCATGGCGATGCGCCGCACAAGCCTACGCGTTGTGGTGTCGAAGACGGCGACATCGCCGGAGCGCGCGCACGAGACGAGGGCGTGCTCGCCGTCGGGCGTGATCGCGACGCGGATGGGGAAGCCGGAGCACTCGAGCGTGGCGAGGATTTCCAGAGAGTTGGGATCGAGGATGGTCACGGTGTCCGCCGCGCGGTTGGTCACCCACACCTCGTCGCGCGTGGGATGCGTCCAGACGCCCTCGGCGCCGGCGCCCGTCTCGATGATGGCGAGGAGTTCGCGGGCGTTGAGGTCGATCACGGAGACCGAGCCCGAGCGGATGTTGGGAACGAACGCCCGGGCGCCGTCACGCGAGAGCGCCACCATATGGGAGATTTCCTGTTCGGTGCCGATCTCAGCGACGATCTCGCCCTTCCACGGGTCCACCAGCAGCAGTTTCTTCTGCGCCTCAGCGGTCACCGCGACGAGTTCGCCGCCGGGGAGGAACCAGATACCGTGCGGCCGGCTGGGGGCGCCGAGGTCGATGGTGCGAACGACCTTGAGCGTGCGCATGTCGATCACGCTCAGCGAGTCGCCGGGGGTGCGCTCGCCGTAGTTGCCGACGACCGCGATGCGGCCGTCCGGGCTGACGTGCGCCTCGTGCGGCCCCTCCCCCACCGGGATCGTCGCGTGGGTTTCGTTGGTGTCCGGGTCGAGCACGCTCACGCTGGCCTCGGCCTTGTTCAGGACGAGCAGGAGGTCGGAGCGAAGGTGCGGGGCGCCGGCGAGGGCGCTCGCGCCGAGCGCACAGGCGAGCGTCGCGGCGAGGAACGTTCGTGCGTGTCTCATGGCGGTTCTCCGTGCGGATGACGGGATCTGCGAGCGATCGTGAGCGGCTGGCGACAGGACGGGGGCGCCTGCGCGGCCGTGTTCCTTCGACTTGTGCGCGATGGTGTGTACAGGCTGGGGCCTCGCCGGATGCCGTCTCACCACTGCAGCACAATTTTACCGAACTGCTCGCCCGCTTCGAGGCGCTGCCACGCGACGCGGGCGTCTTTCCAGTCGTACACCTTGTCGACCACGGGTGCGAGGTGGCCGGCGTTGAAGAGCGCGGAGATCTCGTGGAACTCCTCGTTCGTGCCCATGGTGGAGCCGAGGATGCGCAGTTGGTTCCAGAAGATGCGCGCGAGGTCGGTCGTGGCGTCGGGGCCGGCGGTGTTGCCGCAGGTGACGTAGGCGCCGCCGCGTGCGAGCGACTTGACGCAGTTGAGGTGCGTGGGCTTGCCGACGGAGTCGACGGCGAGGTCGAAGCCGCGCTTGCCGGTGATGTTGCGCGCCTCCTTGGACCAGTCCTGCCCCTCGTCGAGGATCGCCCACGCGGCGCCGAGTTGCTTCGCCTTTTCGAGTTTCGACCCGTGGCGCGAGGTCACGCACACGGGGCAGCCCATCCAGCGCGCGATGGCGAGCGCGGCGGTGGCCACGCCGCCGCCGATGCCGGTGATGAGCACGCTCTGGCCGGGTCGCAGGCCGGCCTTGGTGACCATCATCGAGTACGCGGTGAGGGTGACGAGGCCGAAGGCCGCGGCGTGCGTGGGGTCGGCGTTGTCGCGGACGCGGGCGAGGTTGGCGACGGGGGCGTTGAAGCGCTCGCGGTGGGCGCCGTGGGAGTGCTCGCCGATGAGTTCGTACTCGGGGGCGAGGGTGGAGGCGGGCGGGTCTTCGGGGCGCGGGCGCGCGGGCTGGGCGACGGCGGCGTTCATGACGACGCGGGCGCCGATCCAGGACTCGTCAACGCCGGGGCCGACGCCCTCGACGACGGCGCAGACGTCGCACCCGCTGACGCGCGGGTAGGTGAGGTCGACGCCGGGGATGCCGCGCCCGACCCAGAGGTCCATGTGATTGAGGGCGGAGGCGAGGGTGCGGAGGCGGGCCTCGCCGGGCGCCGGCGCTTCGGGCTCGGGCCAGTCGGCGACGGCCTTGATGTTCGGGGCGACGGGGGCGCCCTGCTTGGCAATGACGGCGGCGTTCATGGGGACGAGGGTAGCAGACACGCTGTCCGGGCCCTGCGTGGGGCGGGCGCGGGAGAGGGGCGTGGCCCCTGCCCCGGGGCCCTGCGCCGGCTCGGACGCGGGGGGCGGAGGGGCGGTCGGGGCGGGCTTGACTTATCATGATCTCTTGATATCGTGTGTTTATGACCTCGCGAGACGTAGACCTGACGAGCGTCCCCGACGCGCTGCTCGAGCGGGCGGCCTCGGCGCTCCGCGTGCTGGCCCATCCGGACCGGCTCCGCATGGTCGATGCGCTCGCCCGGGAGGACCTGAGCGTTGGTGAACTGGCGGCGCGCGTGGGCCTGACGCCCAGCGCGTGCAGCCAGCACCTCTCGCAGATGAAGGCGCACGGGCTCGTCAGCGCGGAGCGCGTCGCGCGACACGTGCGGTACCGCGTGACGGACCCGCGTCCGCTCGCGGTGATCGGCTGCATCGCTCGGCACTTGGCGGATGTCGCACACCCCGGCGCGGCCGGTCCCACGCGGCGGTCGCCGCGACGGAACGCACGGGCTCGAAAGGCAGGCGTACGATGAGGAACCCGTTGCGGATCCCCCGGTGGTCGCCCTATGTGGTGGGCGCCGGCATCGGGATGTTGTCGTGGGCAACGTTTCTGTTCATGGACAAGGCGCTGGGCGCGAGCACATCGTTCGTGCAGGCCTCCGGCGCGGCGTTGAGCGTCGTGGCGCCGGAGCACGTGAAGGCCAACCCGTACTACGCGCGGCTGCTCGTCGGGCGGCCCGTCGTGGAGTGGCAGATGGCGCTGGTGCTGATGCTCGCTGTCGGCGCGTTCCTGAGCGCGCGGCTCTCGGGTGTGCGGTTTGTGGAGCACGTGCCCGACCTGTGGGCGCGCAGGTTCGGGCCGTCGAGGGCCAAGCGGTACACGTTCGCGTTTCTCGGGGGCGTGGTGCTGCTGTTCGGCGCACGCCTGGCGGACGGCTGCACGTCCGGGCACGCGATCTCCGGCGGGCTGCAGCTCGCGGTTTCGAGCTGGGTCTTCCTGATCGCCATGTTCGTGTCGGGCGTCGCGGTCGCGACGCTCATGTTCCGCGGGAAAGGAGCGAACCGTGTTTGACACCCCCTACTTCGCGAGTCTCTCGACGCTGGCGCTGGGCGCGGTCACGGGTCTGGTCTTCGGCTTCCTGCTGCAGCGCGGCGGGGCGACGCGGTACACCGTGATCCTCAACCAGTTCCTGCTGCGCGACTTCACGGTCCTCAAGATCATGCTCACGGGCATGATCGTCGGGGGCGTGGGCGTGTACGCGATGCTGCAGCTGGGCATGATCGAACATCTGCACGTCAAGGGCGCCACCCTGCTGGCCAACGCGCTGGGCGGGCTGATCTTCGGCGCGGGGATGGCGATCGCGGGCTACTGCCCGGGCTCCGGCGTCGCGGCGATCGGCGACGGCTCGCGGCACGCGATCTTCAGCGTGCTGGGCATGATCGTCGGCGCCGGCGTGTACGCCGAGACGCAGCCCTGGATGGCGAAACACGTCCTGCCCGTGCTGGACGAAGGAAGGATCACGCTCTCGAGCGCGACCGGGCTCTCCCCGTGGTGGTTCATGATCGCGATGGCGGTCGTGGCCGCGGCGGGATTCGTTGCGCTGGAGCGCTGGGAACGCACGCGGCACGCGCCGGCCGCGACGTGAATGACGATACGGCAGCGGGCGACCACGGACGGTCACGCCCGGAGTGAGTTCGGAGCACAATCGAAACGTCCCCTCGTGACAGGAGGTCGCGCGGGGACGATTTTCGTTTTCGGGGTGTGACGTGTGCGGGCCCCGCGGTCACTTCTTCCGTGTGTACACGATGACCATGCTCTTGAACTCGGGCGTGGTTGGCGTGGATGTGTACATGGTGAAGGTGTGCTGGTCGTCGCTGTCGATCCTGATGACCACGCGGTACGTGCTCATCTCGCCGCCCCAAGGGTCGCGGGCCTCGCCTATGTACTCGAAGACCTTGCCGGAGTCGTCGCACTCGCCGTAGGAGACCATGAAGGCGGTGCTCATCGAATCCATCCAGATGCTCGTGTAGCGCTTCTCGACGCCGTCGTAGCCGTAGGTGCCGATGCCGGTGAAGGGGGCGCCCATGAAGTCGCCCTTGAACTCTTCACGCACGAAGCGCCCGTCGAGGATCCACTCGGCGGACATCGTGGCGACGGACTCGACGGGCGGGGCGCCGGGCTGCATCCAGAAAACGGTCTTGGCGTTCCACTCGCCGATGAAATGGTCGAGGTGGCGGTGATGCGGCCCGGGGGAGAGTTCCGGCGGCATCATGTCGACGATGCCGCCTTCCTGGGCGCGGGCGGCGCTGGGCGCTGCGACGAGGGCGATGGCGCCGACGAGGGCGCACGCGAGAAGAGCGATGGATGTTTCGCGCCGGTTCATATGTAGAGGCTCCGTGTGTCGCACGCGTCCGTGCGCGCATGCGTGGCGCCGGGCTTCACGCGGCGCTCGCCGCGTAAACGCTCCCGCGCGTTTGTTCGTGGCCATCGTACCGAAGCTGCGCCTGCCACGGAAGGGGTTTGTACGGAATTGATGGGCGGCGCCGGAGGGGTGACGCGATCAGCGCACGAGCGCGTCGTAGAGCTCGGCGACGCCTTTGGCGCGGGTGGCGACGGTCTCGATGACGGGGCGCTTGCCGGAGATGTCGCGCAGGTCGCGCATCAGCTCGTTCTGGCCGGGGTGGTCGGCCTTGTTGCACACGAAAATATCGGCGATCTCGAGGATGCCGGCCTTGTCCATCTGCACGGCGTCGCCCATGCCGGGCACCAGCACCAGCGCGGTCTTGTCGACGTGGTCGCGGATGCGGGTCTCGTTCTGGCCGGCGCCGACGGTCTCGATGAAGACGGTGTCGATGGGGCCGGCGCTGTCGGCGCCCGGGGCGCCGCCGATGAGCTCGATGATCTCGTCGAGGGCGTGGTAGTCCTCGCCGCGGATGGCGAGGGAGCGGTAGAAGACGGACTCGTCCAGCGTGTTGAAGTCCACGCGCAGGCGGTCGCCGAGCAGGGCGCCGCTGGTGATGGGCGACATGGGGTCGAAGGCCACGACGGCGACGCGACCGAGCGCGGCGTCGTCCTTGGCGCGGCGGCAGTGCTCGTTGACGAGCTGCGCCACCAGCGTGGACTTGCCCGCGCCCGGCGAGCCGGTGACGCCGATCACGCGCTGCGGGCGCCGGCGCGGAGCATCGGCGCGGGGCTTGCCCGTCTCGTGCAGCAGCGACACATCGCGCGCCAGTTGCGCGGTGGGATGGTCGGAGATCTTCTCTGCGCGCTTCTTCACGGTCGAGCGCACCGCGTCGACGATGTCGATCAGGCCCACGCCCGTGGTGAAGCACCGCTGCACGCCCATCTCCTTGAGCGTGGCGATGTCTTCCTGGGGCAGGATGCCGCCCATGTGGACGGGGATGTCCCCGCGCCCAACCGCCTTGAGCGATTCGAGCAGGCGCGGCCCCAGCACCAGGTGCGAGTTGCTCATCATGCTCGCGGCGATGACGTCGCAGTCCTCATCGCGCGCCGAGATCGCGAGCGACTTGGGCGTCTGCCACAGGCCGGAATAGATGACGTGGGCGCCCGAGTCGCGCAGGGCGCGGGCGATCACCTTCACGCCGCGGTCGTGCCCGTCGAGGCCCATCTTCCCCAGCAGCACCCGCGGCCGGTGGTCGAGGTCGGCGCAGCGGTCCTTCTTCTCGAACTCGGTGGTGGCGTGCTGGAGCGATTGAGCCATGTGGTTGGTGTCTTCGTGCGTCCGGGTGATGGTTGAGCGTGCTGACTTAAGGATAGCGGACGGGTCCGCCCGCGATGCGCGGGTGATGAGGCCGGCGGACGCTGGGCGACGGGCGTCTCAGTCCTTCGTCGCGGCGGGCTTGGCGGGCTTTGAACCGGCGCAGTCGGCGACGCTCTTCTTGCCGCAGCCGCAGGCGCCCCCGGAACCTCCGGACACGCCCCCGGAACTTCCCCCGCCCTTGCCACCCGCATCGGCGCCGGTCGTGGACGACCCCCCACCGCTCTCGGACTTCTTGTCCGCCGCGGCGGCCTTCTTGTAGGCGTCGGAGCGGTAGTCGGTCTCGTAGAAGCCGGAGCCTTTGAAGATAATGCCGGCGCCCGTCCCGATGAGGCGCTCGACCGTCTTGCGCTTGCATTCGGGGCAGGTGCGCACGGGCTTGTCCTTCATGGACTGGAATTTCTCGAACTCGTGCGCGCAGGCGGTGCAGCGGTATTCGTAGGTCGGCATGGTCTTCAGGACTCCTCGTCGGCGGGCGGGGCCACGACGACCTTGGCGGGGCGGACGACGCGGGCGCCGATAGCGTAGCCCGGTTGGTACACGCGCACGATGCGCCCCGGCCCGACGTCCTCGCTGGGCTCGCGCAGCAGTGCTTCGTGGCGCATGGGGTCGAACTCGTCGTTGGGGCGCGGCTCGATGATGGCGCCGCCGTTGCGCTGCACGACGCGCAGAAGCTCCTGCTGGATCAGACGCACGCCCTGGATGACCTGCGCGACGGGGACCTTCTCCGGGTCGAGCGACAGGGCCTGATCGAAGTTGTCCAGCGCCGTGATCACGGAGGCGATGACGGACTCCACGCCGCGCTGGCGGGCGGCGTCGACGTCCTCGGCGCTGCGCCGCTGCATGTTTTGGCAATCGGCAAGGGCGCGCTGGTACTTGGCGCGCAGGTCGTCGCGCTCGGCCTCGAGCGCGGCGAGGAGGGCGTGCAGTTCGCTGATCTCCTCGGGGAGATCCGAGTGCGCATCGCTCTCGTGCTCTGGGCCGTGCTCCGACGCGGGGTGTTTTTTATGCTTCGCGCTCATGCGGTGGCTCTGGCGTTGTGGTGATGCTCGGCTGCGGGTCGGTCTCTCTACAGTGCGCCGGCCGTTGTTCATCGGCGTGGCGCGCGTTGCGGGTTGCTCAGCCCCCGATGGCGTCCTTGATCTTCTTCCAGACTGCGCCGCCGCCGGCGCTCCTGGGGCGGACGGGCGCGTCTTCGGTCTCTGCGTATTCGCGCAGGAGCTCTTCCTGCCGCGACGTGAGTTTGCGGGGGATCTGCACGTCGGCGACGACGACGAGCTCGCCGCGGCGGCCGGTGCGCAGGTTGGGCAGGCCGGCGCCGGGGATGCGGTAGACGCTGCCGTGCTGGGCGCCGCGGGGGATCTCGAGCGAGGCGGGCTCGTCGTCGAGCGTGGGGATCTCGATGTGGGCGCCGAGGGCGGCCTGCGTGAACGACACGGGCAGTTCGACGACGAGGTTGTCGCCGTCGCGCTCGAAGCCGTCGTGGCGGCGCACGCGGGCGACGACGTGCAGGTCGCCGCGCAGGCCGGAGCCGTCGGGCGAGAGTTCGGGCGGGGGCGGCTCGCCCTCGCCCTGGATGCGCACGGCCTGCTGATCGTGGATGCCCGCGGGGATCTTTACGGAGATGCGCCGCCGCTGGGGCGTGCGCCCCTTGCCCTTGCACGTCTCGCACTTGTCCTTGACCTGCTGGCCGCGCCCGCGGCAATGCGGGCAGGTGGTCTGCATGCGGAACATGCCGCCGAAGCCGGTCTGGACGACCTGCCCGTGCCCGGCGCACGTCTCGCACTTGACGGGCTTGGAGCCCTTCTTGGCGCCGGAGCCGGTGCAGGCGTCGCACACGTCGAGGCGGGAGAACTCCACCTCGCGCTCCGCGCCGGAGAGGACGTCTTCGAGGTTGAGCACGACCTCGGTCTCGAGGTCGTAGCCGCGGGCGACGCCGCGTTGGCGCCCGGCGCCGGCGCGCCCGCCTCCGCCGAAGATGTCGTTGAACATCGAGAAGATGTCCTCGACGTTCATGCGGCTGAAGTCGTGCCCGGCGACGCCCCCGGCGCCGCGCAGGCCGGCGTGGCCGTGCTGGTCGTAGATGCGCCGGCGGTCGGGGTCGGAGAGGACCTCGTACGCCTCGGCGGCCTCCTTAAACTTCGCCTCTGCCTCGGCGTCGCCCGGGTTGCGGTCCGGGTGATGCTTCATCGCGAGGCGGCGGTAGGCGCGCTTGATCTCGTCGCCGTCGGCGGTCTTCTCGACGGAGAGGATCTCGTAATAGTCGCGCGTGGTGGGCATGGTGCGTGCGTTCTGTCTGGAATCAGACCCGCGCCGTGTTCGGGCGCGGGTCCGGATCTATCTCATCGGGCCTGTGGGGCCCGTCACTCTCGGGGGCGGTGTGGTTGGGTGTGTAGGTGTGGGAGTGGGAAGAGATGTAGCGGAGGTTGGGGAGGACACGGGCGGGACGCCCGTGCAACTAGGTGGGGTAGGGAAGAGGTAGAGGGGATTAGGGAAAAATTTTGATCAGGACACGGCCTCGGTCTCGGGCTTGGCGTCGTCCTTGAGGTCGGCGACGAGGACGTTGGTGGTGAGCATCAGGCCCGCGACGCTGGCGGCGTTGGAGAGCGCGGTCTTGGGCACGAGGGCGGCGTCGATGATGCCGGCCTTGACCATGTCGGTGAACTCGCCGGCGCCGGCGTCGAAGCCCTGGTTGGCGGGCAGCGCCTTCACCTTCTCGACGACGATGTCGCCGTCGTAGCCGGCGTTGGTCGCGATCTGCCAGAGGCACGCCTCGACGGCCTTGTGCACGATGTCGAAGCCGATCTTCTCGTCGCCCTTGGCCTTCTTGCGAGCGGCGTCGATCGCGGCCTGGGTGCGGAGCAGGGCCACGCCGCCGCCGGGGACGTAGCCCTCCTTGGCCGCGGCCCGGGTGGAGTTGAGGGCGTCGTCGACGCGGTCCTTGCGCTCCTTCATCTCCGTCTCGGTGGCGGCGCCGACGTTGATGATGGCCACGCCGCCGGTGAGCTTGGCGAGACGCTCCATGAGCTTCTCGCGGTCGTAGTCGCTGGTGGAGCGTTCGTGCTGGGCCTTGATCTGGTCGGCGCGGGCCTTGATCTCGGACTTCTTGCCGGCGCCCTCGATGATCGTGGTGTTGTCCTTGGTGACGACAACGCGCTTCACGCGCCCGAGCTCGCTGAGCTCGATGGATTCGAGCGAGCGCCCGAGGTCCTCGGCGAAGAACGAGCCGCCGGTGAGGGTGGCGATGTCGCCGAGCATGGCCTTGCGACGGTCGCCGAAGCCGGGCGCCTTGACGGCGCAGACCTTGAGAACGCCGCGCAGACGGTTGACGACGAGCGCCGCGAGGGCCTCGTTCTCGACCTCTTCGGCGATGATGAGCAGGGGCTTGCCGCCGGCGGCGACCTTGTTGAGCAGGGGCAGGAAGTCGGCCAGGTTGGCGATCTTCTTCTCGTGGATGAGGACGTAGGCGTCTTCGAGCACGCACTCGGCGGTCTTGGGGTCGGTCATGAAGTAGGGCGAGAGGTAGCCCTTGTCGAACTGCAT
>RECZ01000020.1 GCA_007693765.1 Phycisphaerales bacterium
CGCCCACGAGGATGTCGTCGTGCCCGTCGTTGTTGAGATCACCACCGGACGCCACGGCGACGCCAAACTCCTCGCCCGCCTGCGGCGCATCGAGTAATCGAACCGTAACGCGATCAGGAACCAAAACCCCTTCAAACTCGGTCATGATCGTTGTCCTTGCGAGCACACACCCGCCCAGACAACCCGCGAGGGGCTGCCCATCGGGATAGCCGATTGCCGTCACTTCAGTGCCATCACCGAGGATGTCCCCCCCGCTGATGCGTTGCGTTCGGAAGAACGCCCCCCCGGGGTCGTCCTCGAACACCATGTCGTGCTGCGTCGAGGGCACATCCGGAATCACGGCCGCCGCGGCGTTGGGCATCGCGAGCCACAGCGTCGCGACCAGCGCGCCGCACCACGCGCGCAGAACCTTGTCCATGCGATTTTTCATGAGATTGTCTCCTGTTCACACCCGGCGCCGGCCCCCGAACAGACGGCCTTTGAGCATCAACGCGGTGGATTTCGCCGGAAGGGTTCCGCCGCGTGAAACGTCTACTGTGTACAGAAGAACAGATCGACGAGATCAAGTCAAGCATTTTTTTCGAGAATACTCCTCCGCACTGCATGATGAGCCCCATCGCCGCGAGGACGGCGTGTACGCCCTGGGCGCCGGCGTTGCCCCGAGAGCCCCGGCGGGCCGGTGCCCCCCCACCCATGCGTCCATCGCGCGTCGGGACCGGGCGGGACCGGGCGCGGGGCAGGGTGGGGCGCCCGGGCGTGGGCAGTGGATTGACACCCCCTCCCGCCCCCCTACACTGTTCCTCCCTTCTCCCTCGGAAGGAGCCGCCCGCGACGGATCACCCCCCCCCGGAAGTAGCCCCGGAAGTTGCCCCAGCAGAGCCTGGAGCTTCGTTCCAGCGGGATCAGGTGGTGTGAGGCGCGGGCATGGGCCGTCCCATCGCGGCTGATGGATGGTCCCGCTTCAGGAGAGGAACGCCGCGGCGCCGCACTCGTCTGCGCGTCGCCCCCGGAATCGCCCGTTCGCGGGCGCATCAGGGCGCGACACCCGGGCGGACCTGTGGACCGCGACGAACGTGGTCCGTGGTTCGCCTCATGCCCGGCGCGCGTAGGACGCCGGGCGCATCGAGATAACAGGAGCATTCGCGCCCATCGTTTGGCCCGTGGTGTAAAGGTAGCACAGGGGTTTTTGGTACCTCTAGTCTAGGTTCGAATCCTAGCGGGCCAGTTCTTCGGCTCGTGCCTCCCGGCAACCGGGCCAGCGGCGACGGCGCGTGACGCGTGATGGATCAACCGGCGGCGATCATCCTCGCGGCGGGCAAGGGCACCCGGATGCCCGGCGACCTGCCCAAAGTCGTCCACGATGTGGCCGGCGCGCCCATGGTGCGCTGGGTGGCGGACGCGTGCCTCGACGCGGGGTGCTCGTTCGTCTCCGTCGTGGTGGGCTACAAGCAGGAGCTGGTCCGCTCGATCTTCGAGAAGGACGCCGAGCACGGCTTCGTGCGCTTCTGCGTGCAGGATGAGCAACTGGGCACGGGGCACGCGACGCAGGCCGCGGCGGAGCACTTCGAGGGCTTCGACGGGCCGGTGCTGCTGCTGGCGGGCGACGGGCCGCTGGTGCGGTTCCAGACGCTGGCGCGGCTGATCGAGCTGCACGGCGCGTCGGGCGCCGCGGCCACGCTGGCGACGACGACCATCGACGACCCCACCGGCTACGGGCGCATCGTGCGGGGCGCGGACGGGCGGTTTGCGCGCATCGTCGAGCAGAAGAACGCGACGCCCGAGGAACTGGCGATCCGCGAGGTGAACCCGAGCATCTGGTGTTTCGACGCGAAGGCGCTGTTCCGGACGCTGCGGAAGGTCCGGCGCAACGAGACAACGGGCGAGTACTACGTGACGGACGTGCCCGCCCTCATGCTCGAGGAGGGGCTGCGGGTCGAGATCATGGACGGCGTGCCCGCGGAGGAGGCGCTGAGCGTGAACACGCCGGCGCAGCGTGAAGAGGTCGAAGCGATCCTGCTGTCGCGGCTGGGCGCGGGCTCGGGCGCGGCGCGCATCGACGGGGAGCGTGGCGCATGAGCCGCAGCGACGCGAACAATCTCAAGATCTTCGCCGGGCGCAACAGCCGCGAGCTGGCGACGCGCATCTGCGCCCACCTCGACCTGCCCCTCGGGCAGGCGACCACGGATGAGTTCCCCGACGGCGAGCTCATCGTCAAGCTCGAGGAGGACGTGCGCGGGCGCGACTGCTTCGTGGTGCTCTCGACGTGCGACCCGGTGAACGCGAACCTGCTCGAACTGCTGATCTTCATCGACTGCCTCAAGCGGGCGTCGGCGCAGCGGGTGACGGCGGTGATCCCCTACTTCGGTTACGCCCGCCAGGACCGCAAGGACGAGGGGCGCACGCCCATCACCGCCAAGCTGGTGGCGAACCTCATCACCACGTCGGGCGCGGACCGCGTGCTGGCGATGGACCTGCACGCGGCCCAGATCCAGGGCTTCTTCGACATCCCGGTGGATCACCTGTCGGCGTCGCCGGTGTTCATCGAGTACTTCGAGTCGATCAAGAGCGAGATCGGCGACCTCACGCTGGTGAGCCCGGACGTGGGCAACGTGAAGGTCGCCAACATGTACGCGCAGCTGCTCGGGGGCGACCTCGCGATCATCGACAAGCGGCGGAAGTCCGGCTCCGAGGTGGCGATGGCGCACCTCATCGGCAGCGTCGAGGGCAAGGACGTGCTGATGATCGACGACATGGTCGCCACCGGCGGCACCGTCGCCGAGGCCGCCCGGCTGGTGAAAGAGCGCGGCGCCAAGCGCGTCTTCTGCGCCGCGACGCACGGCGTGCTCGTCGGCCTCGCGGGCGATCGGCTCGCGAGCAGCCCGATCGACAGGGTGCTCATCACCAACACCATCCCCGCGACCACCCGCCTCGACCCGCTGCGCCCCAAGCTCGTGGAGCTGTGTGTGAGCGAACTGCTGGGCGAGGCCATCCACCGCATCCACCACAACCAGTCGATCAGCGCCCTCTTCCGGCGCTCCGGCGGGACCAAGCGATAAACGACCAACACACAACGCACCACAGACGGGCGGGACGACCGCCCCACGTTTTCGGAGATCACCAGCGATGAACAAGACCGCGACACTGACAGCCAAGCGACGCGAGCGTGTC
>RECZ01000009.1 GCA_007693765.1 Phycisphaerales bacterium
GGCCGTGGTGCGTCCGGGTCCGAATGGGCGACCGTCGCGGCGACGGCGTCGTCGGCGCCCGTCGCGGCGGCGTGGATCCGGTGTGGTTCATTGCAGCCGCTTCCCGGCGTACGTGCGCGGCGGCCGCGGGCGGCTTGCGATCACATTGAAGGTCGAAGCCCTCTGTGTCGAACCTCTGACGTGCAGCGGTGCGCAATCAAATTATGCCTACATGATGCGTCGCGATTCGAATCACGCCAAGGCTCGGCTTATCGGCACACGTTGCCGAAATTGCTGAGCACGATGCTGAGATCGGTGAAGTTCACTTCGCCATCGCCAGTAAGGTCGCCGGGGAGGTTGGGGCCGGACTGACCGAAGTTCCCCAGCACCGTGCTGAGGTCGGCGAAGTCGACCACGCCGTCGCCGTTGGCGTCGCCGGGGCAGGGCTGTGCGGCGCCGCCCAGGAGGCCCGTCGCGAGGCCGCCCTTCGGCTCGCCCCGCGCGCCGTCCGATCGCAGCAGCGAGGACTCTCCGATCACGATCAGGTCGTCGGCGCCGTTGGCGTTGAGGTCGCCCGAGGCCACCAGCAGCGGCGCCGCGCCCAGCGCCTCGTCGCCGAAGACCGCGAACGCCAACTGATCGCCGTCGGTGTCGTTGCGGAGGATCCGCACGACGCGGTCGCCCTCGTCGTTCGTCACCACCGCCGCGATGTCGGGCAGGCCGTTGGCGTTGAGGTCCACCAGCGCCAGCGAACGCGGCGCCTCGCCGATCGGCAGCTGCACGCTCGGCGCGAAGGAGCCGTCCGCGTTGTTCTGCGCGATGGTCACCGAGTCGCCGAGGCGGTCGATGATGACCAGGTCCGGCCACTTGTCGTTGTCGAGGTCGCCGATCTGCGCCTGCGCCGGGCCGAAGCCCGTGGCGATCAGCAGCGGCGGGGCGACGAACTGGCCCGAGCCGTTGTTGCCGAAGATCATCGCGTTGTCGTCGCCGGCGTTCACCACCACGAGGTCCGGCCACTTGTCGTTGTCGAGGTCGAGCAGCGTGCCCGCGCGCACGTCGCTGGGCGCGAGGCCCGCGGCCAGCGTCGAGGCGGTCGCGAAGGCGCCCGAGCCGCTGTTCTGCAGCAGCGTCACGGTGTTCGAGGCGCTGTTGGCCACCGCGAGGTCCACCGCGCCGCTGTTGTTGAAGTCCGCCGCGGCCAGCGCCACGGGCGCCTGCCCCACCGCGATCGGCGCCGACCCGACGAACCCGCCCAGCCCGTTGTTGCTGAGCACCGTGACGGAGTTGGAGCCCCGGTTCGCGACGGCGATGTCGAGAAGGGTATTGCCGTTGAAGTCGCCCACCGCGAGGCCGCGCGGGTCGACGCCGACGGTGATGCTCGTCTGCCCGAGGGTGAAGCCCTGCCACACGCCGCCGCTCGTGCCGGCGTTGAAGAGCACGACGACCTGACCGGGGTCGTTGTCCGGGTCGTCGCCGGGGACGGAGATCGCGATGTCGAGCGTCGTGTTGCCGTCCGGGTCGATGAAGCCGTCGAAGTCGCCCACGACCACGCCCTGCGGCAGCCCGTCCACGCCCGCCTGCGCCCCACCGGCGACGCTGATCTGATCGAAGAGCTCATCCGCGAAGACGCGCACGCTGGCGCCGCCCTCGGCGAAGTCCGCGTAGGCCGTGCGCATGTACCGCGAACGCCCCTGCGCATCCGGCGGCAGGCCGGGGAAGAACGCCACATCGAACCGGCCCTCACGCTTGGCTGCGGTGAGCACCTCGACGGGCGGATCTTCGATCTGCGGCGTGTACCCCTCCACGAACTCCGCCTGCAACGCCCCGCCCAGCTCGGCGATGCCCTGCACCTCGAGCCGCGAGGAACCCACCGGGCCCACCGTCGCGACGAGGCGGCCCGAACGGTCGAGGCTCTCGCCGGGGGGCGGGCCGACCTGGAAATAGTTGCCGACAACGCTCATCGTTCCGGGCGCGCCGGAAGCCAGTTCGGGACGAACGGAACCGAGATTGAGCACGTTGGTGATCACGGGAAAATCGAACGAGCCGAGGGCGCCATCGCCGAAGACCTGACCGCCGGGCAGCACGATGACCGAACTCGCTTCGACCGTGCCCCCGTCGTAGGCCGCGAGCGTGCCTGTGGGGCCGACGGTGATCGATTGACGGCGCTCGATCCATCGCGACCCGGCGCCGCGCACATCGACGAGGCCCGTCGAGCCGGGGTTGGCGCCGATGGTCAGTTCATTGAGCGTGTCCGTGTCCAGCAGCGCGCCGTTGACGACGTTGACCGTCCCCTGGCCGAACAGGCCGACGATGAACCGATCGGCGTCGAACATCCACGATGAGCCCGCGCCCTGCACCGTCGCCGTGCCGACGCCGGTGGCGTTCGTGCCGACGATCATGGTCCCCATGCGCCCGAGGCTGTAGGCCGATGCGCCAGCGAACGAGCCCGTGCCGCCGACGCGGAACAGTCCCTCGCCGGATTCCCCGATCGCCATCGAACGCCCCTCAAGGCTGTGCCCCAGCGAGGACGGCTGCGCGCCCAGGCCGGTCACGCGCACCTCGCCTTTGGCGCCCTGCTCCGTGCCGATCGAGATCGCCCCGCGGATCACCGCCTTGCCCTCGCTCTGCACGAACAACTCACCGCTGTCGCCGCGCCGACCGACGAACGCTTCCCCCGCGACATCCAGCGTGGCGAAGCGGCTCTCGATCGCGAGACGGTTCGTGAGCGCCGAGGCGGTGGGCTGGTCCGCCACGACGAGCGAGCCGACGCTCACGCTCGCGGGCGTCGAGAAACTATTGAGGAACGTCAGCCGGGCTTCCATGTCGGGGCGCTCGCCCACGACCATGCCGGGGCGCAGGACGCCGGTGGTGGGGTTGGTGATCTCGAACGGCTGCCCCGCGAGGTTGATGGAGACGATGTCCGAACGCGCAAAGAGGCGCAGCGCCCGGATCGGCTCCGCGACGCCGGGGAACGCGATCGTGAACGCCGCGGGCGTGTAGCCTGCGGTGACGGCGTCGATGTACATGTCGTCGAAGGCGCTCAGGGCGCGCCCGCACAGCCAGCGCGTAGGGTCGTCGAACTGGCCGGCGACGGGGGCCTTCCAGGTATTGGTGGCGTCGCCGAATTGCGCGAAGCCGGCGGAGACGGCGCTTCCGGCGAACGTGAAACCACCACCGGCGACGATC
>RECZ01000151.1 GCA_007693765.1 Phycisphaerales bacterium
ATGTCGTTGACCAGCGTGGACTTGCCCGAGCCCGAGACGCCGGTGACGCAGACGACGCCGCCGAGGGGGAAGGTGGCGTCGACGTCCTTGAGGTTGTTCTGCTTCGCGCCCTTGACGACGATGGCGTTCTTCTCGTTGACGGGGCGGCGCGTCTCGGGGACCTCGATGCGCATCGTTCCGCCGAGGTACTTGCCGGTGAGCGACTCGGGCGCGGCGATGATGTCCTGCACCGTGCCCTGCCCGGCGATGCGCCCGCCGTGGACGCCGGGGCCCGGGCCGATGTCGAGCACGTGGTCGGCGGCGCGGATCATCTCCTCGTCGTGCTCGACGACGATCACGCTGTTGCCGATGTCGGTGAGGTGGCGGAGAGTGTTGATGAGGCGGTCGTTGTCGCGCTGGTGCAGGCCGATGGTGGGCTCGTCGAGCACGTAGCACGCGCCGACGAGGCCGGAGCCGACCTGCGTGGCGAGCCTGATGCGCTGCGCCTCGCCGCCGCTCAGCGTGCCCGTCTTGCGGTCGAGGGAGAGGTACTCGAGGCCCACGTTGGCCATGAAGCCGAGGCGGTTGGCGATCTCGCGGAGGATGGGCGCCGCGATCTGCGCGTGCTCCTGCGAGAGTTCGAGGCCCTCGATCACGTTGATGGCGTCGGTGATGGTGAGGCGGGTGACGTCGGAGATGTTCAGGGCGCGGGGGTCGTCGGTGAGGCCGTGGGCGGCGCGCCGGGCGACGACGTCCTCGGGCAGCGGCGCCGCGGTGCGCAGCATCACGGAGAGGGCCTCGATGCGCAGGCGGTCGCCGTGGCACGTGTGGCAGGGCGTCTGGGCGAAAAAGCCGCTGAGCCATTCCTTGATGCCGGGGCTGTCGGTGCGTTCCCACCAGCGCTGGGTCAGCGGCAGCACGCCCTCCCACGCGGCCTTGGGCTTGGCACGCTCACCCTTGGCGGCGCCGTGCATGAGCGCCTGCATGATCTCGGGCGAGAAGTCGCGCACGGGCGTGGCGTAGGACACGCCGTAGGCCTTGCAGAACCGCTTGAGCTTGCGCCCGAACCACACGCGCACCGGTCCCGCCTTGCGCCACACCTGCACCGCGCCCTCGGCGAGGCTGACCGAGGCGTCGGGCAGGATGAGCGCCTCGTCGAACTCCATCACCGTGCCCAGGCCGTCGCACGCGGGGCAGGCGCCGAAGGGGGAGTTGAAGGAGAACAGACGCGGCTCGAGCTCTTCGAGCGCGGACTCGGGGTGGAGGTCGCAGGCGTGCTTCTCGGAGTAGACGGTGTCGGCCCACGCGCCGCCATCTTGCTCGCGGGCGACGACGGCGACGCCGGCGCCGATCTTGATCGCGGTCTCGACGGAGTCGGCGAGGCGCTGGCGGGCGTCGTCGCGCAGGACGATGCGGTCGACGACCGCCTCGATGGTGTGCTTCTCGTAGCGCCCGAGGTTCAGGGGGTTCTCGCCCTCGTCCTGGAGCGCTTCGCGCAGGTCCACCACCGAGCCGTTCACGCGGGCGCGGACGAAGCCCTGGCGCTGCAGGTCTTCGAGCGCATCGCGGTGGTGACCCTTGCGGGCGCGCACGACGGGGGCGAGCACCATGAGCCGCGAGCCCTCGGGGTTGCGGAAGACGTTGTCGACGATCTGCGAGGCGCTGGTGGAGGCGATGGGGCGGGCGCAGCGCTGCAGGATGCCGCCGTCGCGCTTGGTCTTCACGGGCGCCCAGCACGTGGGGGCGCCGCAGCGGGCGAAGAGGAGGCGGAGGTAGTCGTAGATCTCGGTGCTGGTGGCGACGGTGGAGCGGGGGTTGTGCCCGCCGGAGCGCTGCTCGATGGCGATGGTGGGCGGCAGGCCCTCGATGTCGTCGACGTCGGGCTTCTGCATGCGGTCGAGGAACTGGCGGGCGTACGCGGAGAGGGACTCCATGTACTTGCGCTGGCCCTCGGCGAAGATGGTGTCGAACGCGAGCGACGACTTGCCCGAGCCGGAGAGGCCGGTCACGACGACGAGGCTATCGCGGGGGATGTCGACGTCGATGTTGCGGAGGTTGTGCTCCCGGGCGCCGCGAACTCGGATGGAGCGGTGATCGGGGCGGGAGAGCGTGGGGTTGGGCACGGGGACGGGTCTCGCTGCGAGCGGTGATGCGCCGGGATCGTCGGGGAGGGGCGAACGCCCCGGGATTCTCCCCGGGCCTTCATGGTATGCGCGGTCGCGGCCGGCGACGATAATCCCTACAATCCGTGAGAATTATCCCCCCCACCGAGCGCGAGACATACGCGGGAGGATCGCCACCATGGCCGCCAGATACGGCGCGCGCGTCACCCCCAACAGCGGCGGGCGACGCGTGCTCATCAAACAGACCGTGTTCAACGAAGACCGCCAGACATACGTCCTCGATTCCCGCGAGGGCATCTGCGACGTCGCCTGCGACGTGAACGACGACAAGGCCATCGCCGACGCCCTGCGCGCAGCACTGCGCGGCGAGCTCACCGACGAGGAATAGCCCCCGCCGCGCCGTGGACCCCGACGCGTTGCGGCGGGCGCGCCCGGGCGGGCGGCCTTATTGATCTCGCTTGATGCGTCGGCGCTTGCGCGGGCGCACGCCGGGGGCGCCGGGCACGGTGGAGGCGCCCTCCTCGCCGTAGACCTGCTTGTCGAGGTCGGACATCCGCACCTTCTCATCCGCGTCGCCCTTGCTTGCGCGCAGGATTTTGGCCTTGTCGCGCAGGGCCGCGGCCTTCTCGAAATCCATCGCCTCCGCCGCATCGAGCATCTCGGCTTCGAGGATGGCGATGAGTTCGGTGCGTTCGTAGGTCTGCTCCGCGACGCCCACCGCCTCGCGGGCGGTGCGCCGGGCGCGGAGCTCCATGTCGATGCCGCGCCGGATGGCCTTTTGGATGGTCGCGGGGGTGATGTTGTGCTGCTGGTTGTAGGCGATCTGCTTGGTGCGCCGGCGCTCGGTCTCGTCGATGGCGGTGCGCATGGCGGGGGTCATCTTGTCGGCGTAGAGGATCGCGGTGGCGGCGACGTTGCGCGCCGCGCGCCCGATCTGCTGGATGAGGCTGCGCGGGCTGCGGAGGAAGCCCTCCTTGTCGGCGTCGAGGATGCACACGAGCGAGACCTCGGGCAGGTCCAGCCCCTCGCGCAGCAGGTTCACGCCCACCAGCACGTCGAAGACGCCCTCGCGCAGGTCGCGCAGGATCTCCACGCGGTCGAGCGTCTCGATCTCGCTGTGCAGATAGCGCACGCGCATGCCCTTCTCGTGGATGTACGAAGCCAACTGCTCGCACAGGCGCTTGGTGAGCGCGGTGACGAGGACGCGCTCGCCCTTGGCCACGCGCTCGGCGCAGCGTTCGAGCAGGTCGGGCACCTGCCCCTGCGCGGGGCGGACCTCGATCACGGGGTCGAGCAACCCGGTGGGCCGGATGACCTGCTCGACGATCTCGCCGCCGGTGCGCTGCAGCTCGTAGTCGCCGGGCGTGGCGCTGACGTAGATCGTCTGCGGGGCGGAGCGCTCGAATTCCTCGAAGCGCAGGGGGCGGTTGTCCATCGCGGAGGGCAGCCGGAAACCGTGTTCGACGAGCACCTGCTTGCGGGCGCGGTCGCCGTTGAACATGGCGCGGACCTGGGGCACGGTGGCGTGGCTCTCGTCGATGATCAGCAGCCAGTCGCCGGGGCTCTGGGGGTCGTTGGGGTCGAGGCGTTGCACGCCGGGGGCGCGCTCGAAGTAGTCGAGCAGCGTGTAGGGCTTCTCGCCGGGGGCGCGCCCGTCGAACCAGCGCGAGTAGTTCTCGATGCCAGAGCAGAAGCCGACCTCCTCGATCATCTCGAGGTCGTACTTTGTGCGCGCCAGCAGGCGCTGCGCTTCGAGGAGTTTGCCCTCGTGGCGGAGCTGCATCACGCGGGCGTCGAGCTCCTCGCGGATGCCGATCACCGCGGCCCGGAGGCGGTCCTCGGGCATGACGTAGTGGACCGCGGGGAAGACGAAGAAGCGCGTCTCGTGGGCGAGGATCTCGCCGGAGACGGGGTCGATGAGGTGGATGGCCTCCACGTCGTCGCCGAAGAGCTCCACGCGGACCGCGAACTGCTCGTAGGCGGGGAAGAGGTCGATCACGTCGCCCCGCACGCGGTACACGCCCCGCTTGAACTCCACGTCGTTGCGCGTGTACTGCATGTCGGCGAGGGCGAGGAGGAACGCGCGGCGGTCGATCGTCTCCCCCACCGCGATGGGCAGCACCTTCTCCTTGTAGGCGTCGGGCGAGCCGAGACCGAAGATGCACGAGACGGAGGCGACGACGATCGTGTCGCGACGGCTCAGCAAACTGCTGGTCGCGGCGAGGCGCAGGCGGTCGAGGTCGTCGTTGCGGCTGGCGTCCTTCTCGATGTAGATGTCGCGCTGGGGGATGTACGCCTCAGGCTGGTAGTAGTCGTAGTAGGAGACGAAGTACGCGACCGCGTTGTCGGGGAAGAGCTCGCGCATCTCCTCGTAGAGCTGGGCCGCGAGCGTCTTGTTGTGGCTGATGATGAGCGTGGGCTTCTGCGTGCGCTCGATGACGTTGGCCATCGTGAACGTCTTGCCCGTGCCCGTGGCCCCCAGCAGCACCGCGACCCGGTCGCCGGCGTTGATGCGCTGCTCCAGCCCATCGATCGCGACGGGCTGATCGCCGGTCGGCTTGAACTCGGAGACGAGACGGAATCGACGCTCTTGGAACATGCAGAGGGATGGTAGGGAGGACCACGCCGAGGGAGCTACGTCTGCCTTCTCCGGGCGCCACACCACCGCCTTTGGCTGTGGTGTGCTCTCCGCGTTCCACATGTGACCGTGCAGCGGCAGCCGTGCCGGGCACGGCCTTCGTTTCGGACACTCAACCACTACTCCCTTTGGGAGTAGTGGCACCCGGAGGAGGACGGCGCCACGCCTAACCGCGCAGTCGCTGGCATGCCGGGCGCGGCCTGTGCTTCGGGCGCTCAGCCACTACTCCCTGCGGGAGCAGTGGCACCCGTACGTTGACGACGCCACAACTGATATCAACGACCACTCCCCCACCCCTCACGACACCGTCGAACCCGGCGGGATGTCGCTCATCGGGGTCAGGAGGATCACCTTGCGGGGGGCGTCGGGGTCGTCGGTCTTGGGGGCGTCGCTGGCGGCCAGGAGCATGCCTCGGGACTCTTCGCCGCGGATGGTGCGGGGCTGGAGGTTGGCGACGATCACGATGCTTTTTCCGATCAGATCGCCGGGCTCATAATGGCCCTTGATGCCGGCGCAGATCTGGCGGGGCTGGCCGGAGCCATCGTCGAGTTGGATTTTGAGGAGACGATCCGCGTTCGGGTGCGGCTCGGCGTGGGTAATCTTTGCGATGCGGAGGTCCACACGCGCGAAGTCATCGAAAGCGATGGTCGGTTTGGGCTCGGACACCTCGTCGCTCCTTCGTGTTTGGTGGCTGGGGGGCGACAGTGTACGCCGCGGGCGCGGCAGAGGCGGCACAGGCGTCGCGGCCGCGCCGGCGTCTATTTTTCCGTGCGTTGAAGCGCAGCGCGATGCCCGGCCGATACCCACTTGGCCCGGGGAGAGCCGAGTTGGTCTGACCAGAAGTTTCAATCCCGGAGCATCACCAATGGCCGCAACGTCCGTCCGCACCCCGCCCGCTCTCTGGCGCCTCGGCGCGATCGCCTTGGCGGCGGTGCTCTTGCTCGCCGGGCCGGTCTCGACCGCGGAGGCCCGGCCCAAGTCGGGCGCTGTGCGGGCGCTGGCCGACCGCCACCAGATCGGCCAGGCGCGGTACGGCGTCGTCCTCATCGACGCCCAGACGGGCGAGACGCTCGCCTCGGTCAACGCGGATGAGCCGTTCATCCCTGCGTCGAACATGAAGCTGCTCACCTCCGGCGCGGCGCTGAGCGTGCTGGGGGCGGACTTCGTCTTCCGGACGGAGTTGATCCGCGACGGCGCGCAGATCGTGCTGCGCGGCTCCGGCGACCCCGCGCTGGGCGACATGGTGCTGCTGCGGGCCATGAACATGAGCGTGGAGGACATCCTCGATTCGTGGGCCGACGCCATCGTCCGCTCCGGCGACGTCCCCCCCACCGAGATCGTCATCGACGACCGCGTCTTCGACCGCGAGTTCGTGCACCCGTCCTGGCCCACCGAACAATTGAACCGCTGGTACTGCGCGCAGGTGAGCGGGCTGAACTTCCACACCAACGTGCTGGCGATCTTCCCGACGCCGGCGCGCGACGGCGGGGCGCCGCAGATCACGCTCGAGCCCCGCGCCGACTGGCTCAACGTCTCCAACCGGGCGACCACCGCCCGCGAGGGGAACAACACGCTGTGGGCCTCGCGTCCGAACAACAGCAACACGATCACGCTCTTCGGCGCCGTGCGCGCTGCGCCCGCCGATCCGCTCGAGGTCACGGTGCACGACCCCGCATCGTTCGTCGGACGTCTGCTGCAGGAGCGGCTGGCCCAACGCGGCGTGCCGGGCGTTCGCTTCCGCCTCGCGGGTGAGAACGAGCCCCTGGCGCAGGGGCGCACGCTGGCGGTCATCCGCAGCCCTCTCGAGGTCGTGCTGCGCCGCTGCAACGTGAACTCGCACAACCTCTACGCCGACGCGCTGCTCAAGCGACTCGGGCATCAGGTCACGGGCACGCCCGGCTCGTGGGACAACGGCGCCGCGATCGTGCGGATGGTCATGCAGCAGCGGCTGGGCCCGCGCGACGCCTCGGCGCTGATCGTGGCGGACGGCTCGGGCATGAGCCGCGAGAACCGCGTGACGCCGGGCATGATGGCCCGTTGGCTGGTCTCGTTCCACAAGGACGCCGAGATCGGCGAGGCGTTCATCCAGAGCCTGCCCCTGGCGCAGGCCGAGGGCAGCATGCGGCGGCGCCTGCACGGGCGAGCGCTCGATCTGGAGGTGCGGGCCAAGACGGGGTACATCCGTCAGGTGTCGACGCTCTCGGGCTACGTGACCGACCCCAACACGGGGCGGCGCGTCGTCTTCTCCGTGCTCGTCAACGACATCCCCGCGCGCGTGGGCACGCATCGGGCCCGGTCCTTTCAGGACGATGTGGCCCAGCTCGCCCACGACTGGCTGGCCGAGCAGGTGCAGCGCACGGCGCTGGGCGGCTGATCGCGGCCCCGGGGTGCACACATCGGCGCACACGCCGCGGCAAAACGACAACCGCCTCGACCCTGTGCTGGACGAGGCGGCCGCCGTTGTTCGGATGTTGACGCCCCAAGAAGGGCGGTTTCAGGCGATGCTGGCGGGGCGGCGACGCTGGGGCATGCAGAGCATGATCGCGATGGCGCCGAGCGCGGCGGAGCCGGGCGAGGGGATCGCGACAGCGTTGCCGACGAAGGCGGCGTTGGCGTTGAACGACGTCATGTAGCCGAACTGGTTGAGGCCGAACACGCCGGGCGAGATGTCGGCGAGCGAGAAGCTCGCGTCGAACTGCGGAACGAGCTCGGTCAGATTCACGGTGGCCATCGCGTCGAGGAGCATCTGGCCCGCCTCGAGGGTGAGCGTGCCGTTGCTGCTGGTGGAGATCAGCGCGCCGGCGGTCACGAAGGAGACGAGGGCGCCTTCCTGCATGGTTCCGGACAGGATGTCGGTGCCGTCGTAGGCGCCGCCGATGACCTCAAAGCGGAACGTGCCGCTCGTCGGGGCGCTGAACACGCCGCCGACGCCGGAGGCCGTGCCGACGGTGAAGTCCATCACCAGGCGGGTGTCGACCGAGAAGACGCCGAAGCCGTCTTGGGTGCCGTCGACCTTCAGCGACACAACGGCCGCAGGGTCGTAGGTGATCGTGCCCATGTTCACGCCGTCGCCGGCGGTGTAGTGGAACTCGAGGGGCGTGGACGGGTCTTGGAAGGTGAAGAAAACCGACGCCGAGGCGGCCTGAAGAAGCGCCCCGGACGCGATAAACGCGGTGATTGCGTGACGGATATGCATTTCTCTGACTCCACTCCTCCCGCGGCGTGTGCGCGCCGACGGGCATGTTTTCGGGCAAAATCGTCCGCTGTGCGGGCGGGCGTCCTGCGTGTCTCATCGGATGTAGCGAACCAACTCGTGACCCTGTGCAGGGGTCTCTGGCCATCATACCAGAGATAAAGTCCCGGTCAAGCGGCTTTTTCAAACGGCCGCGCAGTATCTGCGCCGTGCTGACCGACCCCCGTCAGTCCCGGAGGGACGCCGTGTCGCCGTGGAGAGAGAGCGCGGTGGCGTTGGTGATGCGAACGGAAACCAATCGTCCGATAAGCGAAGGAGCGGAAACTCCCTCGGGGACGTTGAAATGGACGATGAGGTCGCCGTCGGTGCGCCCGGTGAGTTGGATACGGTCATGCGATGCGGATGCGCCGCCCTTTGGCGATTGCAGGGGTGTGTCCGGTAGCGAAACCGGGGGTGATTCCGGGGGTGATTCCGGGGGCGGATCTACCGGCGAATCCGCGAGTGATTTTTTGGGACGGGCCGAGATGGTGAGCGGGATCGCCCCGGCGTTGGCGTGCTCGGCCCGCGTGGCCTTCTTCTGCTCGTGACGGCTGACGCCCTGCACCATGACCTCGAACGTGCGACCGATCTGCTCCCGCGAGACCGCCTCGGAGATGCGCGACTGCAGCGCGAGCATCTCGTTGTTGCGTCGGCGCTTCACGTCGTCGGGCACGTCGTCCGCCATGCGGTCGTACGCCGTGGTGCCGGGGCGCGGCGAGTACTTGAAGATGAAGCAGTTCTTGTACCGGGCGCGCTCCAGCAGCGCGAGCGAGGCCTTGTGATCCTCCTCGGTCTCGGTGCAGAAGCCGACGATCATGTCGCCCGCAACCGTGAGCGGGCGACCGATCTCGGGCTGGTGCAGGAAGGCGCGGGCGCGGTCGAGGAAGTCGAGGTACTCCCCCACCGTGTAGCCGCGGTTCATCATCTTCAGCATGCGGTCGGAGCCGGACTGCGCCGGCACGTGCAGGTAGCGGCAGATGCGGGGCGCATCGCGCATCACCTCGAGCACATCGTCGCCGAAGTCGCGCGGGTAGGACGTGACGAAGCGCAGCCGCTTGATCGCGGGGACCTCGTCGTGGATGCGCCGGAGCAGGTCGGCGAAGGTCGTGGTGCGCGCACTCGCGAAAGGGTCGCGCCGGTGGCCGCCCTTGTAGGTACGACCCTTCTGGGGCTGGGCGACGCCGTTGATCGTCACCGCCTCGGCGTGCTCGTAGCGGTAGTGGTTCACCGTCTGACCGAGCAGGGTGACCTCGATCACGCCGGCGTCGGCGAGGCGCTTGCACTCGTCGACGATGTGGTCGGGTGGGCGGTGGACCTCGGCGCCGCGGGTGTGGGGCACGACGCAGTAGGTGCAGAACTTGTTACACCCGCGCGTGATGCGGACGTACGCCGAGCCGTCGTGGTCCTCGGGGGAGACGGCGCGGGAGAGGTCCAGCAGTTCGAGGTTGTCCGCCGCGGCGGCGAGCGTTGTGGACCGGCGCGAGGCGTCGCCCTGCAGGGCGAGCTGGGCGGCGGAGCGTGCCGCGGCGAGGCCCGGGGCGTCGGCGAGCATGGCGGCGCGGGTGCGCACCGCGTTGTCGAGCAGGGCGGGGAGCTTGTCGAGCTCGGCGGGGCCGCAGAGGACGTCGACGACGGGCATGCGGGCGATGAGGTCGGCGCCGTCGCGCTCCGCCATGCAGCCCAGCACGCCCACGACGAGGCCGGGCGTCTGCTGCTTGCG
Source organism: Phycisphaerales bacterium (assembly GCA_007693765.1). Classification (GTDB taxonomy): domain Bacteria; phylum Planctomycetota; class Phycisphaerae; order Phycisphaerales; family UBA1924; genus RECZ01. The sequence continues at coordinate 9,693 of RECZ01000151.1, forward strand.
GAGGCGCATCTCGCCCAGGCGGGAGCGGACCTTCTGCTCCGCGTGGTCGCGGACGGAGCAGGTGTTGTAGAGGACGACGTCGGCGCCCTCGGGCTCGGGCACGAAGCGGTAGCCGAGGGCGCGGAGGGCGCCGGCGACGAGCTCGCTGTCGAGCTCGTTCATCTGGCAGCCGAAGGTCTCGAGATAGACGGTGCGGGAGGCCATGTGTGGAGGGGCAGTGTACGCGCCGGGGCGCGGCGTGTGGGAACGAAAAAGGGCCGCCCGTATGCGACGGGCGGCCCTGGAGAATCATTTGTTCAGCGGTGGAGCGTCAGATGATTACTGGATGCCCCAGTCGTTCTGCTTGCCGTCCCACGTGGCCTTCTGCGTGACGTCGTTCTCGTCGATGGTGGACGTGCGATCGAAGCCCTCGGACCACATACGGAGGTAGGCGTTGGAACGGACCGTCGGGCCGGCGCCGCCGCCGAACTCGAGCTGCCGCTCATCGAGGAAGATGTTGTCGCGGACGGAGACGTCCTGACCGCCATCATCGGCGATCATGCGGACCTTGCTGGGCGCGGGGTTGTTGCTGAACTCGACGGAGTTGTCTTGGTAGACGATGTTGCCGCCCCAGGTGCGACGGTCGCCGTGAATGGCGAGGGTGGTGGAACGGAAGCCCTCGCGAACCTCGGGACCGGTGCCGCCGATGCCGATCAGCTCGTCGATCGGGTCCTGAAGCGAGGTGCGCTCTTCGTAGCGCGGGCCGCGGTTGCTCAGCGCGATGTCGGTGGACGAGAGGGTGGCTGCCCAGGCCTGCAGGCGGGAGCCCATCAGCGGCGGGTGGGCGTAGCTGTTGTGCGCACCCTGACCCGCGGCGGAGAAGTTGGGGGTGTAGAACTGGGTCGTCTCGGGGATCAACTCCTCGAAGCGGTCGTTGACGGACATGGTGCCGACGAACATCGGGTCCCAGCGGGCCTGCTGGGGGTTCTCGGTGCCGCGGGGCTCGTTGAACTGGTAGTTGGTGATGACGCGGATGCCGCTCTCGGCCTCGGCGGGGGAGACCATCTGCTCGGGGGTGACGAGACCCTCGAAGATCATGATGCTGAAGAGGGCGCCGGTGCGGTCCTTGCGCTCCATCGCCTGAGGCAGGTTGTTGGGATCGCCCATGGGGCCTGAGGTGGCGAAGCCCTCGGTGTGGCCGGCGCGGTCGAGCGCGGAGGGCACGGGCAGGTTGTCGCGGTTGTTCTGGGCGAATGTCAGGAGACCGCGGTGAACCTCCTTGACCTGCACGCCGCACTTGAGCTGCTGCGCCTGGCGGCGGGCACGGTTCAGGGCGGGGAGCAGGATGCCGATCAGGAGGCCGATGATGGCGACCACGACGAGCAGCTCGATGAGCGTGAAGCCTCGGCTGCCGCCCACTCTGCGATGGGCGTGTTTGTAGAACATTTTTGGGTCCTTCTTCTGCCCCGGGCACGGTCGACGCACCAAGCGTCAGGACGAGCCGGGAAGTTGACAATACGGGTGCACGAACGAGACACGGTTCGTCAGGAGCAGGGTTCGGACACACCGCCGTCGTGCGCACGCGTCGACGCCTCCGCACGGAGGCGAACCGGAGTACGCACACATCGCGTCTGCGAAGGTGGTGGCGGGTTGGACGATCCCTCATCCTGGCGTTGACCGCGGCTTGGCGGCCCGTGCGATGCACGAGCCATTGGGCGGCGGCCGGTCGGGTTGTCGTGCGCTCAGGACCCGCCTGGGAATTCAGGCCGGCGGCGTGAGCCGCCAATAAGGGCGATTGCAGGCATCAGGCTCGCGAGCCCAGCGCACATTCAGATTCGAGGCCTCTACGGTACTCTCTCCTATTCGTGTGTCAATGACCGACGGTTCCTTCACAAAAACGGCGATTGACGTCGTTCGGAGAGCCTCCTCGCATGCAAACACCAACCGAACGCCTGCGGGCGATGGGTGTCGAGCTCCCCACGCCCCCGAACCCCGTCGCCTCGTACGTGCCGTGGGTGCGGACGGGCTCGCTACTGATCGTCAGCGGGCAGATCCCGCTGCGCGACGGCGTGCTGCTGGCCTCCGGGCGGACGCCCGATGAGGTGAGCTTCGAGACCGCGGTCGCGTGCGCGCGCCAGTGCGGCCTCAACGCGCTGGCGCAGGCCAAGGCGGCGCTGGGCACCCTCGACGCTGTGTCGCGGGTGCTCCGTCTGGGGTGCTTCGTCAACTGCGCGCCGGGCTTCACCGACCAGCCCAAGGTCGCCAACGGGGCCAGCGAGCTGATGTTCGAGGTCTTCGGGGAGGCCGGCCGGCACGCCCGAGCCGCGGTGGGCGCCTCGGGGCTGCCCCTGGGCGCCCCGGTGGAGGTCGAGGCAATGTTTGAGATCGGCTGACGCGGAGACGGGGGGTTAGCCCGGCGCCCGCTGGCTGGTGGCGTCGCTGACGCCGAGCTCGGCCGCGGCCTCGAGCATGCGCTGCGCGGCTTCAGGACGATCGAGCACGCCGGGGCCGTAGAGACGCGCGAGCGATCGGAAGATGAGGTAGCGCGTGTGTGCGCCGTCGACGACGCGCTCGCTGATGTCGGCCCACGCGAGGAGTTGGCGCTCGAGGTAGCGGGCCTCGACGGAGTCGCCGGCGCCGGCGTCGGTGAGGCGGTTGACCGCGGCGACGGCGGCCATGGCGTCGAGCGCGCCGAGCCACGGGTCGCCGGGCTGGAGGATCGCGCCCCAGCGGCGTTGCAGATCGGCGATGAGCGGCTCCGCCTCTTGGTGCCGCCCCTCGAGGTTGAGCCAGTGCGCGAGCCCGGTGCGCCAGAGCAAAACGTTGAGCGAATCTTCGCCGCCGAGCGCGGTGTAGTCGGCGATCATCTGGCGCACGCCGACCTCGCGGGTCTGCCAGATCTCCTCGATGTGCTCGGGCATATCGAGCAGTTGCGGCCCGAACATCCACTCGAAGACCCAGAGCGCGGGGAACATCTCCGTCATCAGCCCCGAGCGGAGGGCCCTGCGCATCTGGGCCGACATCGCGCGCGTGACGAGCGCCGTCTGCGTGCGCCAGTGGACCTCCTCTTCGAGTTTCACCTCCGCGATCCGCGCCTCGACCTCGCGCTGGCGCGCGAGCGCAGCGCTGCGCCACGCGACCGCGGCGCCGACGGTGACCGCGATCATCGCGCCGGCGATGATCGCGGCGAGCACCGGCTGCCGACGCAGCCAGAGCGAGCCGACGCGGAGGGGCGTCGGGCGCGTCCAGCGGATGGGCTCGCGGCGCAGCCACGCATCGAGGTCGTCGGCGAGCATGGCCGCGGCGGTGTAGCGGTCGGCGGGATCGGGGGCGAGGGCGCGTCGGCAGAGGGCGTCGAGGTCGCGGTCGACCGCCGGACGCAGCGCGCGGGGCGAGGGCGCCTCGCGACGGCCCAGCGCGGGGTCGTGGGTGCGGGCGACTTCATCGGGCGACTCGCCGTTGGGCAGCGCCCCGGTGAGCAGCCAGTACAGGATGCCGCCGAGGGCGTAGATGTCGGACTGCGCGGTGAGGGCGCCGTCCTCCATTCGGTGCTGCTCGGGTGACATGAAGGCGAGGTTGCCCAGCGGGTGGGCCGCGGGTTTGGGGGCGGCGTTTCCGGGGGAGCGATCGTCGTCGGCGAACTCGTCGGGCGATTCGCCGGAGCGGATGGCGACGCCGAAGTCGCCGACCTTGGGGTCGCCGTCTTTGGTGAGCAGGATGTTGCCGGGCTTGAGGTCGCAGTGGATGAGCGAGGCGTTGTGCACGGTCTGCATGCCGCGGGCGATGTCGCGGACGATGCGTGCGGCGACGTGGGGGTCGACGGGTTCGCGTCGCGGGTCGAAGCGCTCGGCGAGTGCGCCGCCCTCGACGAACTCGTGCACGAGGTAATCCTCGTCGCGGTCGGAGACGCCGCGGTCGAGCACGCGCACGATGTTGGGGTGGTCGATGCGCCGCGCCTTGATCGCTTCTTCGACGAGACGGCGCCGCGCCGCGAGCGAGCGGTCGCGTGTGGCGAGCACCTTGATGGCGACGAGGGCCTCGCTCTGCGCGTCGGAGAGCTGGCGGTCGAGCGCGAGGAAGACCTCGCCGAACGCGCCCGCGCCGAGCGAGCGGCGGAGCTCGTAGCGCAGGCGGCCGTCGGGCATCGCTGCGCCGAAGTCGCAGGGGACCTCGCGGCGCTCGTGGCGCACGACACGGTCACGCATGGTGCGGGTGGACCAGAAGGCGTTGTTGATGGCCGCGGCGTCGCGGATCTCGGGCTCGAGGTCGGGGTGCTCGCGGATGAGCGCGGCGACGACTTCGGGCGGCGCCTTGGAGGCGCCGGCGCGGGCGCGGAGGGCGACGTCGATGGCGGCGTCGAGGGCGTCGGGCCGGTCGGGCAGATCGGGGATGTCGCGCAGGTAGTCGTTGAGCGTGGCGGCGGCGCCCATCGCGAGGCGGGCGCGCCCGTCGGCCTCGATGAGTTCGGCGAGCGTCTCGTCGTCGATCCCGGGGCGCTCGGCGAGGAAGTCGGCGAAGCGCAGCGCGCCGTCGGTGCGGCGGATCTCGCGGCGGAGGGTCTCGGCGAGGGCGATCGCGTCGGGCATAAGCGAGCGGTCGGCGGGTGGCGAACGGTCAGGCGTGGGACGCGAAGCGCTCGCGGAGGTGCGATTTGATGGTCTGCCAGCGCTGGCGGACGGCGTCGGGAGAGAGGCCGACGCTGTTGGCGATGTGCGCGTGGCGCGATCCGGTGAGCCACATCGTCAGGATCTGCCGGTCGACCTCGCTCTTGAGCGCGTCGAACGCCGCCTCCAGATCGATCTCGGGATCGCGGCGGGCACGCTCGCCCTCGTTGAGACGGGTGAGCATGAGGTCCGCGAATCCGGCGTCGTCGCGCTCGACGCGCCGGAGGCGCCGGTAGACGCGCGCCTTGTCGACCACGGCGTTGTTCGCCATGCCCATGATCAGCGACCAGAGCTCGTCGGGCGTGCGGGCCTCGACGCGTTCGGCGCGCACGAAGCGGTCCAGGCGGCGCCCGAGCGTGGAGAGGATGTCCTGCGAATCGAAGAGGCGGCGCATGGCCGGGCCCAGCTTGCCACGGATGCGTCGGCGGATGCGCGACTCATACCGCGTGACGAACTCCGCCGCGGCGTCGCGGTCGCCGGCGCGCATGCGGTTCAGGAGCGCCTCCGCGTCGCTGTGGGGATCGATCGTGCGGGCGTCGCTATCGGGCGTGGGCGCGTGTGACTGTGGGCGAGATGCGCCGGCGGGAGGGTCGCTGTGTGCGCCGTTCCGCTCGCTCTCACGAAAAGTTCTGGGCTTTGTGATTTTTCCGCTCACAGTCCGTCTCCGGCGAGCGCCTCACAGGTGAACAGCCCGCCGGGGACACGTCGTCCCCCGGCGCATCGGATCGGCGAACCCACAGCGGGAGGGTACCAGATGATTTCGTTCCGGGGAAGTCGTAACACGCGTGTTTTCCGGGGTTTGGGTTCCGGGGGGATTCCGAGGGACGTTCCGGGGAACGTTCCGGGGGACGTTCCGGGGGGTGGCGGGGGGACGCGCGTGGCGCGGCGC
>RECZ01000060.1 GCA_007693765.1 Phycisphaerales bacterium
GCCGGCGCGACAAGGCGGTGAAAACGCCGATCGTGGTCGCTCCGCGCCGTGCGGTGCGTGCGATCGCATGCACCTATACCCGAGGGTGTGTTCAAGGCCCCTCATGCCCGCACGCGTGGTGCGCGCGGGACATACATGAGGGATCCCATGGCGACGAAAATGACGACGAAAAAAAACACCCCGCCGCGGTTGAGCGAGCGGGGCGTCGTGTCCGTCGAGCAATCACATCGTAGCATAAGCTACAACGGCCCGCAACTGCTGAACGTCGAGGCCGTGGCCCGCACGCTGTCCATCGGAGAGCGTCAAGTCTGGCGGCTGATGGCGACGGGCGAACTGCCCACCGTGTCGATCGGTCGGCGCCGTCTGGTGACGGCGACCGACGTGCAAGCCTTCATCGAGGCTCGCCGCGAAGGTGGTGCGCGATGAGGTACACGTCAGTCGCCGACGACGCCCGTAGCAACGGCCACCACTATTATTCCCGATTGACAGCGCTGGAGCACGAGCTTGGCTCCCTGCATCAGAGGGCCATGCTCGATGAGGCCCGGGCGCAGCGTCAGATTCTCGAAGAGCTGACGATCCAGGTCGCCCGCCTGGCGGACGCGCTCGAGAAACAGAACCGGAGCAGATCATGAGCACGCTCAACGGCGAAGCCCGTCGCCCGGGCGCCCCCGCGCTGGTGTGCATGGAGCACGTCCTGCCCCAGGACGTGGAATGGTTGTGGCCCGGGCGCATCCCCCGGGGGAAGCTGACCATCATCGCCGGCGATCCCGGGCTCGGAAAGTCGTACGTGGTTCTCGACGTCATCGCCCGCGTCACACGCGGGGCGCTGTGGCCCGATCAGACCCGCCACGATCCGAGACCGTGGCAGCGCCCGACCCCAGGGTCGGCGCTCATACTGACGTGCGAAGATGGGCTCGGCGACACCATCCGCCCCCGGCTCGATGCGCTCGGCGCCGACGTGTCAAAGGTCGTCGCTATGGAGGGCGTTCACACCGGCACGGACAAGATCGCGCACTTCACACTCGACGACGTGTCGCCGCTGCGGCGTGCGATTGAATCGGTTCCGGGCTGCGCGGTGGTGATGATCGACGCGCTCAGCGGCTTCTTCGGTAAAACGGACAGTCACAACAACGTCGAAGTCCGGGCCGTCCTGGCGGAACTGGCTGACCTGGCCGAAGAGTCGTACACCGCAATCATCGGTGTTTCCCACCTGTCGAAGTCGGGATCACACGCGCGCAAGAGCGCGCATGCGGTGATGGGGTCGCTGGCTTTCGTGGCGGCGCCGCGTGCGGTGTGGGCGATCGGCGCCGATCCCGATGACCCGGCTCGGCGCATCATGGCGAGCGTCAAAATGAACGTCGCACGCCCGGCGCCGAGCTGGGCGTACAGAATCGACGACGCCGGGCTTCACTGGGAGCCCACCGCATGCGACATGGAGTGTGACCAGATGCTCAACGGCGGCCAGCGTGGCGACGACGATCGCCTGACTCCAGCGGTGAAGGAGGCTGTCTCGTTTCTGGCTTCGGAGCTGGCGGACGGCCCGGTCGGCGCGAAGGAGATTCAGAAACGCGCTCGCGAAGCCGGCCACAGCGGCGCCACACTTCAGCGCGCCAAGGAACGGGCGGGTGTCGTGTCGCTCAAGACCGGGATGGATGGCGGCTGGGAATGGCACTGGCCCGGCGCGGAGATGTTCAAGAACGGGGCGATCGATGGCGACTGACTCAGGCGAACACGGCGGCGCCGGTGGAGACTTCGCGCTCGATTCGCTCGGCGAGCCGGACGAGCTTCGTGGTGTTCTGAGCGGTGCGATCTTCCGCCGCGCTGCCGTCGACGCCGAGCAGCCTGCTGATCAGCGCCGGGTTGAACGTGCTCCGCACTTCGATGCGACGGCCGATGTCCTGGCCGATGTTGTCGAGATCGTCGATCAGATCGAGGATGCGATCGTCGAATCTCGGCGCCGCGGCGCCGGCGCCGGTCTCGACGTCCTGGCGCCGCGTGCGAGCTTCATCGAGAGCCGCCTCCAGCTCGTCACGGGCGTCGCGGAGAGCACGGCTGCGAGCCTCGACGCCTGCGACGGCATTGTCCAGGATCCGCCGCGTGCGGGCGTCCTGCTCGGAGTCGATGTCCTGGAGCGATCGCTGCGTCTGGTCAAGGACGCGCTGCATGGTGCGGAGCGAATCGTCTTCGATCTGGCGCTTCACCGCGTCCACGTCGAGGGAGTCGTCGAACAGTCCCATCAGATCGACGAATCCCTTGGCGAGGTAGCTCTGCACCCCGGTCCAGATCTGACGCACGCCGCCTGCGAAGCGGGTCCACAATCGCGACATGCCGGAGAGTGTGTCGGTCCACACCAGGCGGACGGTCAGCATCCCCTCCGCGACGGTTTCGCGGATCTCGCGGGTGCCCTCCAGGAACGCAAGGCGCACGCCCGCCCATGCGACGCGGGCCGCGAGGGCGAGGTCGCCCGCGGCGATGGCGTCGCGGACGCCGCCCATGGCGCTGGTGGCGATCGTATGGAGCAGACGGAAACGATCTCCGAGGAACTCGAGCACGGCGGCGCCGCGTCCCCCGGTGCGGAGGAACTGGACGCCGAGCACGCCGACGCCGGCGGCGAGCAGGCCCACGGGGGAGACCATGGCGGCGGCGATGCTGGCGACGATGGAGAGGGCGCCGCCGGCGAGACTGACCAGCGTCGCAAGTCCGCCGAAGCTCGATGCGACGACCTTGATGGCGAGCCCGAGTCCGATGAGGCCGGCCCCGGCCGCGACCGTGGCGCCGGCGACCTTGGCGACGATGACGACCATCTCCCGGTTCTGCGACACCCACTCATTCGCCGCGACGGCGGCGCGGGTGATGCGTCCGAGGATCTCCCCCAGCGCCGGCGCCAGGGCCGAGCCGATGGTGACGCTGGTAATGCGCAGCACCTTGCGGAGGATGTTCATCTCATCGGTGAGCTTCGCGGCGTCCGCCGCGGTCTGCGTCCTGATGGTCAAGCCCAGGCTGCGGGCCTGGGCCTGGAGCGCCTCGATCCCGGCGGCGCCGGTCTGCATGAGCGGAAGAAGCTGCGACCCGGAGCGACCGAGGATCTGCTGGGCGATCGCAGCCCGCTGCGACGCATCCTCGACGCGGCTCAGACCA
>RECZ01000032.1 GCA_007693765.1 Phycisphaerales bacterium
GGAAAGCCCATGAGCGGGTGCCACTACACAGCCAAAGGCTGTGTAGTGCTCTTCACGGAAACCCCGATTCCCCCCCTAGGCGCCACGCGCCCAACAGCGGGTGCCACGCCTGACCGCGCAGCGGCAGGCGTGCCGCACACAACCTGCACGCCGGACACTCAACCACTGCTGCCCTACGGGTCAGCAGTGGCGCCCAGAGAAGTGACACCATGTCCGCCCAACCCGGGGCGCCACGACCCGCCTCCGGGTGCCACTACACAGCCAAAGGCTGTGTAGTGCTCTTCGCGAACCCCCGATTTCTCCGCAGACCAAACGCCCCACTCTTCCCCACCAACCTCGTTGCACGGGCGTCCCGCCCGTGTCCTCCCCCTATCTCCTCTTCAAACCCCTCACTCCCGCACCAGCTCCAGCCGCGTCTCCGCCTTCTGCGTCTGCCGCAGCTCGATCTGCCCCATCGTCCACACCGTCTCGATGTCCTGCGTCGCCACCCGCCGCGTGAGCATCGAGCGGCGCACATCCCACCCCATCTCCACGCCGCCCGACTGCGCCGCGATGCGCACCCGCGCCACCGACGCATCCGCCTGCGCCGGCCGCAGGATCGCGAACTCCGGCGACCCCTCCAACCGCGCCACGCCGCCGTCCACCGAAGCGACGCGCATCTCCGTCACGATCTCGAACGCGCCCACCGGGCCCAGCGGCACGCTCTCGACCATCTGCCAGCCGTCGCCCGCTCGACGCACCGGCGCTGCGCCTTCCGACCGATCCGCGTTGAACACCGGCTGCAGCGTCGCCGCGAGTTGCCGACCAGAGAACACGCCCACCAGCGAGGGGTCGAACACGTCCTGCCCGCCCAGCGCCCGCGCGATCTCTTCGAGCCCCTCCACCGCCGTGATGCGCCCCTCCGCGTTCACCAGCACCGTCGCCTCCATCCCCGCGATCGCGCCGCCGACGCCCGCGAACGCGCGGTACTCGTCGGTGTCCGGCTCGATCTCCGTCGTCAGCTTCGGGCGCTCAAAGAGCATCGTCCCCTCGCCCTCGCCCGCGTCGTACCGCTGCGAGAACGAGTCCACCGTCAGCGCGATCCGCGCCACCCCGCTCGGCTCGATCCGCTCCACGCGCAGCCGCAGCCGCGCACGCTGCTCGAGATCGACGATGCGCTCCGGCTCCTCCGCCATCTTCTGCGTGAGCCGCATCGACACCCGCAGGTCGTATCGGTGCTCGTGCCCCATCTCCGGCGTGTGCCGCAGACGGAACCCGTCCGCCTGCGCCGACGCCGCGGCGCCCAGCAACACGCCCACCACGCCCGCCACAAACGCCCTCCCGAGCCCCGAACGCAACACAACGCACGCGCGATCCATCATCTGGTTCCTCTCTGCAATCTGGTGCAAGCACACGACGAACCCAAGTCTACACCCTCCACCAAAGCCCCCACGCCGCCCGATCATTCCCCCATCCCCCTAAACTCCACCCCGTGCGACTCGCCCTCATCCCGCTCAACCCGACCGTCGGCGACCTCCCCGCCAACGCCCGCGCCGCGCAGGACGCCATCCACCGCGCCGCCGCGCAGGGCGCCGACCTCATCGTCCTCCCCGAACTCGCCGTCTGCGGCTACCCGCCCCGCGACCTCCTCCTCAACGAGGGCTTCGTCGACGACTGCATGCGCGCCGTGCGCACCCTCGCCGCATCGCTCAACGCCGCGGCCCAAAGCGCCACCGTCGTCATCGGCGCCCCCTGGCGCGACGACGACGATCCCCACGCGCTCCGCAACAGCCTCGCCGTGCTCCGCGCCGGCGCCGTGACCCACCGCTACGACAAACGCCTCCTCCCCACCTACGACGTCTTCGACGAGGACCGCTACTTCACCCCCGGCGACGCCCCCCTCGTCATCGACGTCAAGGGCGTGCCCGTCGGCCTCTCCATCTGCGAAGACCTCTGGCGCGCCGCCGACGCCGGCGTCGCCCACCGCTACACCAACCGCGCCGACCCCGTCGCCGAACTCGTCCGCGCCGGCGCACAACTCATCGTCAACCCCAGCGCCAGCCCCTTCGTGCTGCACAAGGAAAAAGCCCACCGCGCCATCGTCACCGGCCACGTGCGCGCGCACAACGTCGCCGTCGCCGCCCTCAACCAGCACGGCGCCAATGACGATCTCGTCTTCAACGCCCACGCGTCGCTCTTCGTCCCCGACCCCGATGACCCCACCGGCGCGCGGCTCGTCGGCGCCGTCGCCCCCTTCACCGGCGACACGCTCATCGCCGACCTCCCCGACGACCCGGCGCAGTGGCGCACGCTCCCCGCCGCGCCCGACCCCTACAAGGACGTCGCCCCCGAGCAACGCCTCTGGAGCGCGCTCACCCGCGGCGTGCGCGACTACTGCGCCAAAACCGGCTTCACCAGCGCCGTCATCGGCCTCTCCGGCGGGATCGACAGCGCCCTCGTGGCCTGCATCGCCGCCGGCGCCCTCGGCGCACAAAACATCACCGGCGTGCGCCTGCCCAGCCGCTTCTCCTCGCCGCACTCGCTCGACGACGCCCAGTCGCTCGCCGACGCCCTGCGCATCACGCTGCGCACCATCCCCATCGAGCCCATGCACAGCGCCGCCGAGTCCGCCCTGCGCCCCGCCTACGAATCGCAGGGACTCCCCACCGCCCCCGACCTCAGCGACGAGAACATGCAGTCGCGCCTCCGCGCCCTCACCCTCATGGCGTGGTCGAACAAGACCGGCGCCATCCTCCTCACCACCGGCAACAAGAGCGAGCTCGCGCTCGGCTACTGCACCCTCTACGGCGACATGAGCGGCGGCCTCGCCGTCATCGCCGACTGCACCAAGCGGCGCGTCTACGACCTCTCGCGCTGGATCAACGCTAACCACCGCGCCTGCGGCTTCGACACGCCCCCCATCCCGCAAAGCACCATCGACAAACCCCCCAGCGCCGAACTCCGACCCGATCAGAAAGACCCCGACCCCCTCCCCCCCTACGACCTCGTCGACGACGTCGTCGAACGCTACATCGAACAACGCCAATCCCCCGCCCGCATCGCCGCGGCGCCCGGCCCCGCCGCGGCCCTCGTCCCCCGCCGCCCGCGCCTCATCGACCTCCACGAACACACACGCGTGCACGGGGGGCCGG
>RECZ01000154.1 GCA_007693765.1 Phycisphaerales bacterium
GCCCCCGAAGCCCGCGGCGCCCCGACGCCCCACGTCGTGACCGCCGCTGGCTCCGTCCGCGCAGAACGCGAGGGCTCCAGCCTGCGCGCCGAACTCGTCGAGGCCCTTCTGGAATCGGACGACCGTGGCGGGTTGCGCATCAGCACCCTCGCCGCCGACTTGGGCGTGGCCGTCCGGACGGCGACGGGCGGCGCAGGCGTGATCGAGGCCCGCGCACAGCGTCTGCGGGCGAGGCCCCTCGAAGAAATCGTCGAGCTCTCCGGCGAGGCGTCCATCGCGCGCGACGGCGGCGTCGTGCGCGGCGAGTCCATGCGTCTCGAAGGCGAGACAGGCCGCCTGACCGTCTTCGGCGCCGGCGTCGCGGAGCGTCTCGCGACCAACGTAGACGAACTCATGGGTTACGAGCGGGTCCGCGTCGAATGGCGCGACGCGATGATCTTCGACGACAGCGACGGCGTGGCCGAGTGCATGGGCAGGGTGGAGGCCGTCGCCGACGCCGCGAACCTCTCGCGCGACACCGCCCGTGGCGAACGCCTCCTGCTCACCTTCAGCGCCGACCCCGACGCGACCGCCCGCGGCGGCGACCCTCAAGAGGCCCCGCGCCGACTGCGCCGTGTCGAGCTCTACGGCGCCCAGGACGGCGCTGCGCCCGCCACGCTCGAGGCCCGCCGGTACATCGCCGACGACCGCGCCGAGGCCGGCATCCGCCTCGAGCGAATGATCTACCTCAGCGCGCCCGAGGTGCTCGCCGACGCCGCGTCAGAGACCGTCCGCGTGCCCAGCGCGGGCTCGTTGCTCATCGAAGACCGCAGCGACCGCGCACGTTCATCCTCCTCCGCCGCGACCGCGCAGGGCACAACCCTCTTCGAGTGGGACGGCGACCTCACCCTCCGACGCGACAACGCCACGGCCCTGATGCGCGACCGCGTCCGCCTGCGCCACCGCCCGCGCAGCGGCGAAGAGATGATCGAACTCGAATCCGAGGCCATGAGCGCCTCCTTCGACGCCGACACCGAACGCCTCACCGCCGCCGACGCAACAGGAGCCGTCTACGCCCGTCGCGGCGGCCGCCAACTCGTCGCCGACCGCCTCCGCTACGACGCTGACGAGGGCACGGCCGTCGCCGAGGCTTGGGCGGGCAACCTTGTCACGCTCTTTGACGAGGTGCGCCCAATCCCCCAGACCGCGACGTCGGTCTCGTGGGACCTCATCCGCGATGTGGTGCGGATGCAGGGCTCGGGCACGATCGCCGCGCCCCGTTAAGCGCGCGACGGCGCAACGACCCAACGCCGAGCCGCCTCCCGCTCGCTCACGGCGCGCCGAGGGCCCGCATCCCCTCGACCTTGAGCCCCTCGGGCGAGAACCGCTCGTTGATGTACACGCCGCCGGTCAGGGGGGTGTACAACTCGATCGAGATCGCGGAGATCGGCAGCCGCACCCCTTCGATGCGCGGCATGTCGCTCATCGTCAGCGAGGCGATCGCCATCAGCGGCACATCGTCGGGGACCCCCGCCATGGGCTCGCGCTCCGGGTCCTGCCCGACGCCCGGCATCGCCATCCGCATAACGCCCTGATGCATCTGACTGTCATACCAGCGCCGGGCCGCGGCCTTGTTCTCGAACCACCCGAAGATCACACTCTTGCCGGACTGCGTCTGCGCGGCCTCCGCGCCGAGGCAGCCCTCGACCGCCAGCATGGCGTTGATGAGCATCTGGCCCATCTCGCCGGGCTGGACCGCGGCGTGCGCAGGGGCGGCGTCGACGCGGAGCGCAACAGCGCCGAGCGTGCCGCCCACTGCGCCAAGGAACACGGCGCCGCAGACGGCGGAAATTGCTTTTCGGTTCATGAATCAGATCCTCCTCGTAGGGTGGGGCGGAGCGCCCGACACCGTGTACTGGGAATCTATCCGACCAGATTCCGCCCCGCGTCGGTCAGCGGCACGTTTGCCCGCCGCCGCCGCCACCGATACCTTTGCAAGCGGCGGATGTCCGACTCCCAGATGTCATCCACGAAACCCGCTACAGACACCCGAGGCTCCGAATGACCGTCACCCTCTCCCGCGCAAAGTCCGTCTGCAACGCCAATGAACTCGCGCTCGTGCGCATGAGCCTGCCCAACCACGCGGCCAAGCTCAGCGCCGCCCGGCTCCGCGAAAAGATCGCCCTCGTGCGCACGCAGCGCGACAAGTGGCGCGACCTCTCAAAAACCCAGCGCCGCACGGGGCAGGCCAAGAAGAAGACCCGCGGCGCCGCGCCCGGCGCGGACAACACCGCGCTCAAGGCGACGATCTTCGATGAGACGCTCGCCCGCTATCAGGCCGCGCTCGAGAAGGCCGAGTCGAGCGGCGCCGCCCCCGCGAAGAAAAAATCGAAAAAGAAGACCGCGAGCAAGCCCAGTCGCTCCAGGGCCAAGCGCGACGCCATCCACGACAGCAAGACCAAAGACACGCCCAAGCCCAGGAAGAAATCGACCAAGCGCACCGCGCTGAAGAAGCAGGCCGCCGCCGCGTCGCCCGCGGGCAAGAAGAAGGCCTCCAAGAAGAAGGCCACGAAGAAGACGGCGAAGAAAACTACGAAGAAGGCGGCCGCCAAGAGCGTGCTCAACAAGGCGCTCGCGGGGCACGGAGCCGTTTCATCCGGCAAGCGGCGTTCGAAGGCCACGCTCCTCAAGAAGAACCGCACCCTTCCCTCCGACACGGCGCTGATCCGCTCAGACGCCGAGTCGCAGGGACCCCGCAAGGCGCGGCGCTATAAGGCCGCCGGCTCGACCCGTGTGAGCGGGCACGTCGGCTCCCGCACTCGGCGGAATCAGGCCAAGCGCGACTCCCGCTGACGCCCTCGCGCCCGTCTGGCTCACACCACGATGAGCCGGTTCTGCATCGACGAACAAATAATCGATATCAATGACTCTCGGGCGGTGCGTGCATGCGCGGAATCCTTCCCGGTAGCATGCCGCCCTTTCTCACCCCCCACATCGCGCCGCTGGTCGCGGCACACCAATTCTGAGGAGTTTCTCGCGAATGGCAACGCCACCTCCCAGCGTGAACGCGAACGGTGACAACGGCGCCGAGTCGGGCATCCCGATCATCGAAGAAGCGTCCGAGAGCATCTCGCGAGTATTGCAAGGGGACGTCAGCACCGATGCGCTCATGAACCTTTGGAGCACGGTCGGTTGGCCCGTCACCAAGGCCCTGCTGCTCATCATCGTCGCGCTGATGTTGGCGCAGTGGGCGAAGAAACTGCTCATCCGCGCCGCGACAAAGGCGCGGGTCGAAGCCACGCTGGCGCGGTTCTTCGGCAACATCGCCCGCTGGGGCGTGCTGGTGCTCGCGGCGATCGCGATTCTCCAGACGTTCGGCGTCGAGACGACCAGTTTCGCCGCGGTCGTCGCCGCCATGGGTTTCGCGGTCGGTCTCGCGCTCTCCGGCACGCTGGGCAACGTCGCCGCGGGCGTGCTGCTGCTGATCTTCCGGCCTTTCAAGGTCGGAGACGTCATCAGCACCAACGGCGTCACCGCCACGGTCCACGAGCTCGAGCTCTTCAGCACGACCTTTGACACCTTCGACAACCGCCGCATCATCATGCCCAACGGCCAGATCTTCGGCTCCACGATCGAGAACATCTCACACCACAAACGCCGGCGCGTCGACGTCGATGTCGGCGTCTCCTACGCCGCCTCCATCGACCGCACCCGCGAAGTGCTCACCGAGGCCGCGGCGGGGTTGCCCCATCGCCTGCCCGACGACCCCCCCGCGGTCATGCTCTCCGGGCTGGGCGACTCCAGCGTGAACTGGAGCGTGCGCGCCTGGGTGGACGCCGCCGATTTCTGGCCCGCGAAGGACGAACTTACCCGGCGCATCAAGATGGGCCTCGACGACGCCGGCCTCGAGATCCCGTTCCCTCAGATGGATGTCCACGTCAAGGCCATGCCCAAGGACTGAAATGCGACGCTGCCCCATGTGGCGACCCGCGTCTACGACACGCGGCCGTAGCGAGCATCGAGCCGCGGCGGTCGGGGAAGCCCCCGGACGCTGGATGCCCGCTCGGCGTGCGCGCGAGCGCGGGGCTACCATTTCGCCATGAATCGTTTCCGCATCGATCTGTTGATCGTGCTGATCGCACTGGGTGCGCCGTTCCTCCAATGGCTCATCGTCAAGCTTCGTGAGCAGGCGGAAGTCGCCAAGCGCAAGCGCGAGCACGAGCGGCAGAAGGCGGAGGCCCTGCGGACAGGGCGCCCGATCCCCGCCGAGCCCGTCGGGGCGCCCGCCGCGAAGTCCTCCACAAAGGCCGACGCCGCCCGCTCGCGGCAGGAGCGGCTGCGCGAGATCCGCCAGCGCCAGATGGAGGAAGCCCGCAAGCGCCAGCGGCCCACGGCTTCGCCCGCACCCAGGCCCACACCATCCGTGCGCACCGGCGGCGCGCCCACCGCGCAGCCGACCGCCACCCAGCGGCCGGTCCCCATCCCCACCCGTCAGACGCAACCCACTCCCACGCCCCGCGCTCCCGCGACGATCGTTGGCAATGCGCCCGGCGTCAGCGAGCGGGCCAGGCAGATCGAGGAAGCGCGCCGCCAGCAGCGCGAGAAGCTCGAACGCGCCCGCGGCGACGCCGAGCGGGCGACACGCGGCGGCGCATCCGGAGACAAGCCAGGAGAATCGCGGAAATACGAGTCCGTCTTCGCCACCGTGCGCCGTGCCAGGGCGGCCCACCTCGGCGACGAGGAAGAGATGGCCGAGGAACTGGCCGTCGCCGCGAGCCCGCTCCTCGGCCGCCTCACGAGGGCCGACGCCCGACGCGCGATTGTCATGATGGAGCTCCTCTCCCCGCCCATCGCCATGCGCTCGAACGACCCGCTGGACCGGCTCTCCCGTTGAGAGCCCCCGCGGGTGGGGCCTTGCGTGGCCGCCTCCAGCCTCCCCCGGTATACTCGCGGCCGTGCAGACGGCATTCACCCTCGGCGGGTGGGGACAGGACGCCCGACCGTCTCATTGAACTCGAACTTGAATTCCCGACGCCCGCCCCGCCAGCGTCGGTGTGAGCCACACCAATGATTGACATCAAGACGCTCAAGGAACTCGTGCGTCTGATGGTGGATAACGATCTCTCCGAGGTTGACCTGCGCGACCAGGAAGAGACCGTCACCCTGAAACGCCCGGGCCCCCAGGCGCCCGTGATGATGGCGCAGCCGATGCAGCACGCCCCGGCCCCAGCGCCCGCCCCGGCCCAGGCCCCGTCCCCGACCCCCGCGCCCGCGACGCCTGCGCCCTCCGCCGACGACGGCCTCCTCGCGGTCGAGTCGCCCATGGTCGGCACGTTCTATTCCAAGCCCGACCCCGACAGCCCCTCCTACGTCAACGCCGGCAAGCAGATCCGCAAGGACGACGTCGTCTGCGTCATCGAGGCGATGAAGGTCTTCAACGAGATCAAGTCCGAGGTCGCCGGTGTCATCGAACGCATCCTTGTCGAGGACGGCCAGCCCGTGGAGTACGGTCAGAAGCTCTTCCTGGTCCGCCCGGCGTAACCCCCAGATGTTTTCCCGCATCCTCATCGCGAACCGCGGCGAGATCGCGCTGCGCGTCATCCGTGCGTGCCGCGAGATGGGCATCGAGTCCGTCTGCGTGTACTCCAAAGCCGACGAGGGCGCGGCGTACCTGCGCCTCGCCGACCGCACCATCTGCATCGGCGGCCCCAGCCCGGCCGAGAGCTACCTCAACATCCCCCGCATCATCAGCGCCGCCGAGGTCGCCAACGTCGACGCCATCCACCCCGGCTACGGCTTCCTCTCCGAGAACGCCCACTTCGCCTCCGTCTGCCGAGACTGCAAGATCGAGTTCATCGGCCCCTCGCCCGAGGCCATGGCCAAACTCGGCGACAAGGTCGAGTGCAAAAAGATCGCCCGCGAGAGCAAGGTGCCGGTGTTCCCCGGCTCCGAGGGCGCCATCGATGACGAGGGCGAGGCCGTCAAGGTCGCCGCGAAGATCGGCTACCCCGTCATCATCAAGGCCGCGGCCGGCGGCGGTGGGCGCGGCATGCGCGTCTGTCACAACGAGGCGGCGCTGCGTTCCGGACTCAAGCAGGCCTCCAACGAGGCGATGAACGCCTTCGGCAACGGGTCGGTGTACGTCGAGAAGTTCCTCGAGGGCGCCCGCCACGTCGAGATTCAGGTGGTGGGCGACAAGCACGGCAACGCGGTGCACCTCTTCGAGCGCGACTGCTCCGCCCAGCGCCGGCACCAGAAGATCATCGAGGAGGCGCCCGCACCCCTCATCGACGCCCGCCGACGCGACGATGTGGCCAAGTCCGCCGCGCGGCTGGTAAAGAACGCGCAGTACGCCGGCGCCGCCACCGTCGAGTTCCTGATGGACGAGCGCCAGAACTTCTACATGCTCGAGGTCAACACCCGTCTGCAGGTCGAGCACCCCGTCACCGAGATGATCACCGGGATCGACCTCGTGAAGACGCAGATCCTCGTCGCGGCGGGCGAGCCGCTGCCCTTCAAGCAGCGCGATATCAAGATCAACGGGCACGCGATGGAGTGCCGTATCAACGCCGAGGACCCCGCCCGCAACTTCGCCCCCTGCCCCGGCACGCTCACCACCTTCGAGTGCGCGGGCGGCCCGGGCGTCCGCCTCGACACGCACTGCGTCCCCGGCTACCGCGTGCCCCCCAACTACGACTCCATGATCGGCAAGCTCATCGTCCACGCCCCGGACCGCGAGCAGTGCATCGCCCGCATGGACCGCGCTCTGGGCGAAATGCGCATCGAGCCCATCAAGACGACGATCCCCCTCCAGCAGCAACTGATGCGCAACAGCGCCTTCCGCGCCGGCGGGATCGACATCCACTTCCTCGAGCGCCTGCTGCGGAATTGAACCGGCGCGGGGCGAATCTTCCCGTTGCGTGCAGAAACGGGGGACGAGTCACCTGCGCTCCGCAGAAGTCAGCGGATCTTCGCCACCACGATCGTCCGGTCGTCGTCCGCCGCGCGACCACGGGTGAACACCCGCACATCCTCCAGCACCGCGTCGATGATCCCCTGCGCATCGAGCGAGCAGTTGGCGATGGCCTCGTCCAGACGCTCCACGCCGAAGAGGTCGTTGTCCGGGTCGTGCGCCTCGGTGACGCCGTCGGTGTACAGGATCACCTGATCGCCCGGCGTGAACCGCACCGTCGCCTCCTCGTACCGCTCACGCGGCTCGATGCCCAGCGGCAGGCCGCGCGACTCGCCCAGCACGAACAGCGAACCGTCGTCGCACCGCTTCACCCGAGGAGGGTTGTGTCCGGCGCAGGCGTACGTGAGTTCGCGCGTCTTGGGGTCGTACACCCCGTAGAAGGCGGTGACGAACGTGCCGTTGTCGCTCGTGTAGCGCGCCGCCAGATGCGTGTTGACGTACTCCAGCAGTTTGCTCGGCGGCGTGCACTCCTTGGGGTGCGTGTGCGCGAGACTGTGCGTGACGGCCATCAGCACCGCCGCGGGCGTGCCGTGCCCGCACACATCTGCGATCAGGATGCCCCAACGGTCGTCGGGGAGCGGGAAGAAGTCGTAGTAATCACCGCCGGCGCGCCGCGAGGTGGTGTAGTGGGCGGCGAGGCTCATGGTGGGGATGTCGGGCAGCGACTGCGGCAGGAGCGAGCGCTGGATGTCCGCCACCGTGCGCAGTTCCCGGTCCACCGCGTCGTACGCCCGCTGCACTTCCCGGCGCAGCACGAGGTTGTGTGTCGCCCGCCCGAAGAGGTTGCTCGTCCACACCAGTTCGGGCAGCGACTCGGGGTCGAAGGCGTTGGGCTGGGCCCGCATGAGCAGCGTCATGTTGAGCGCCACGCCCTCATCGAACGCGGGGATCGCCACCATCGACCGCTGCCCCTCCAGCACCGACGCAGCGGGGTCGGCCGGGTCCACGCGCAGGTCGTTGATGATCCGCGGCTCATCCGCGTACAGCAGTTCCGCCAGCAGCCCGCCCTCGAGCACGGGCAGGGCGTCGCGCTGGCTCCAGGGGTTGATCTCCTGCGCCCGGCGGCTGTCGCGGGTCACCATGAACCGCGGCGCCTCCATGCCGCGACGGCTGATCGCCACCAGCCTGTCCACCGGCATGATGCGCCGCATCCGGGCGCCGTACGACCGCACCATGCTCTGCGGGTCGGTCTGCCGGCTCATCTCGCGCATCGTCTCGACGATGTGGTCGAGGCGCTCGCGCCACTCGGCGGCGCCGCTGATCGGCGTCGATGCGGGGGACGGGTGTGAGGTCATGCGGGGCTCATCCGGAAGGAAGAGTGGGGGGGTGATTTCGCCAATCGTAGGAAGCGGCGACGCCCCACGCCGTGCCGCCGCACGCCCACGCCCGCGCCACCCAGCCCCGCTACACTTGCTGCCGCACGCCGCGGCCGGGGCCCCCCGAACCCCTACGCACCCCACAAACCCCACGCGAGCCTCCCGACCGCATGTCCGACATCCGCAACTTCTCGATCATCGCCCACATCGACCACGGCAAGTCCACGCTCGCGGACCGTCTCCTGCAGGCCACGCACGCCGTCAGCGCCCGCGAGGCGCAGGAGCAGTTGCTCGACGACATGGACCTCGAGCGCGAACGCGGCATCACCATCAAGGCCTCCGCCGTCACCGTCATGCACCAGCACGGCGGCAAGCCCTTCATGATGAACTTCATCGACACCCCCGGGCACGTCGATTTCACGTACGAGGTCTCCCGCGCCCTCACCGCGTGCGAGGGCGCCATCCTCGTGGTGGACGCCACCCAGGGCGTGCAGGCCCAGACCGTCGCCAACGCCTACCTCGCCATCAACAACGACCTCGAGCTCATCCCCGTCGTCAACAAGATCGACCTCCCCTCCGCCGCGCCCGACGATGTGGCGATGGAGATCGAGCAGATCCTCGGCATCCCCGCCGAGGACTGCATCTACGTCAGCGCCAAGACCGGGCAGGGCATCGACGAGCTCCTCGGCGCCATCTGCGACCGCCTCCCCGCGCCGCGACCCTCGCTCATCACCCAGACCCGCGCCCTCGTCTTCGACGCCACCTACGACGATTACCGCGGCGTGATCGTCTACATCCGCTGCTTCGACGGCACGCTCCGCGTAGGCGACAAGATCCGCATGATGGGCGTCGGGCGCACGTTCACCGTCACCGAACTCGGCAAGTTCACGCCCAAGCAGGTGAAGGTGAAGTCCATCAGCGCCGGCGAGACGGGCTACCTCGTCGCCGCGATCAAGACGCTCGCCGACGTCCGCATCGGCGACACCATCACCATCGAGCACGACCAGGCCCCCGAGCCCCTCCCCGGCTACGAAGAGCCCAAGCAGATGGTCTTCTGCGACTTCTACCCCGCCACCGCCGACGCCGACTCCGGCGGCAAGGGCGGCGCCGACTTCGAAGAGCTCCGCGAGGCCGTCGAGAAACTCAACCTCAACGACGCCTCCTTCACCTACCAGACCGTCCACTCCGACGCCCTCGGCTTCGGCTTCCGCTGCGGCTTCCTCGGCCTCCTCCACATGGACATCGTGCAGGAGCGCCTCGAGCGCGAGGGCGGCGTCCGCATCATCCAGACCGCGCCCACCGTCACCTACCAGGTGCTCATGCACGACGGCGAGGTCCGCGAGATCCACAACCCCGCCGACCTCCCCGACCCCGGATCCTACGAAGAGATCCGCGAGCCCATCGTCCGCATCGACATCATGGTCCCCACCACCAGCATCGGCGACGTGATGAAGCTCTGCAACGAACGCCGCGGCGTCTTCCGCAGCCAGCAGTTCGTCTCCGGCGCCCGCCAGATCCTGCACTACGAGCTCCCCCTCGCCGAGATCATCTACGACTTCTACGACAAGCTGAAGTCTATGACCTCCGGCTACGGCACCATGGACTACGAGATCACCGGCTTCGTCTCCGACGACCTCGTCAAGCTCGACATCCTCGTCAACGGCACCCCCGTCGAGGCCCTCTCGATCATCGTCCACCGCGACAAGGCCGTGTACCGCGGCCGCCTGCTCTGCTCGAAACTGCGCGAACAGATCCCCCGCCACCAGTTCGAGATCCCCATCCAGGCCGCCGTCGGCGCCAAGGTGATCGCCCGCGAGACGATCAAGGCCATGCGCAAGGACGTCACCGCCAAGTGCTACGGCGGCGACGTGAGCCGCAAGCGCAAGCTGCTCGAGAAGCAGAAGGAAGGCAAGAAGCGGATGAAGAACGTGGGCTCGGTGAACATCCCGCAGGACGCCTTCATGTCCGTGCTGGAGCAGGGGGAATAGTCGAGAATCACGCCGACTCTTTCCCCCTCCCCAACCTAGTGGGACGGGCGTCCCGCCCGTCTCCTACCCCACCTCCGCTTCTCTTCCTTAATCCCACCATCAGCGACGGACGGCATGCCCACGTCTGCGTGGGCATGATGTCGTGTATGCGCGCCGTGCAAGAAATACCCACAAGGACGTGGGCATGTCACACGTGGATCGCATGCTCAACAACGCTCCCTCACGGTCGCGGCTCGTTCCTCAGAGCATTTGTGCGCTGTGCGCCGTACCCGTGCGGAGCACACTCCAACGAAACGCGACTGTCAAGGAGCGTGTGCACCGCCCGCAGGACCGCAGCGACCCGCCTAGGCGAATACCGCAACGCCCCGCCCCGGCGAAGAGCGCAGAGACGCTCCTTGACAGTCGCGTTTCGTGTGATGCGCGTGGGGTCATTCATGCCCGCCACGCCCGGAGGGCGCACGCTCGTTGCCGGGGGCGCGGCGAGACCTCATCGAGGTCGAGCAAGCCCCCGGTGAGAGTCCCTTGCGCACACCCGCCCGGAGGGCGGACGAGTCAGGCGAGGGCAACTTGTCGTCCGCCCTCCAGGCGGGAAGAGTCATAGACCAACCCTTCCGGGGGCTGGCTCGCCCGCGACGCGGGCTCGCTGCGCCCCCGGCAACGCTCGCGCGCCCCTGCGGGGCGAGATGCATCGCGCCGCCAATGTCGCAGTCAGCCGACGCCGCGATCCCCCTCCCCCACCTAGTGGGACGGGCGTCCCGGCCCCCGTCTCCTCCCCCAACTCCGCTTCTCTTCCCCCGTCCCCCATCCCCATGCGATCCGAAAGGCGGCAGCAAAAGCGCAATCATGCACAAAGCACACCCCTCACCGCACAACCTCTCACCCCTCCACAGGCAGTATCGCCACACCCCCCGCGCCGCCTTCCGCCTCCACGAAACCCACGCCGTACACATCGGAGAGCCGGTTCGCCGTCAGCGTCGATGACGCCGCGCCGTGGGCCGCGATGCGCCCGGCCGCGTCCAGCACAAGGGCGTCGTCCGCGAAACGCCGCGCCATCGTGAGGTCGTGCAGCACCACCACCACCGCGGCCCCGCGGCGCGCCACGCCCCGCAGCGTGGTCATCGCGTGCAGGGCGTGCGCCGGGTCCATCGCGCTCACCGGCTCATCCGCCAGCAGCACGCGCGAGGGCATCGCGTCGGCCGGCCCGTCGATCTGCGCCAGCGAGCGCGCCAGCGCCACCCGCTGCTGCTGACCGACGCTCAGGTTCGCGAACGCCTCCGCCGCACGATCCTCGATGCGCATGGTCGCCAGCGCCCGATCCACGGCGCCCTCGTCCGCCCCCGTCGCGTGCCTCGCAAAGCGCACCACCTGACGCACGCTGAACGCCCCGACGACGGACGACCGCTGCGCCGTATACGCCAACCGCGTCGCCCGATCCTGCGCGCGCAGCGACCGCACATCGCGCCCGCCGAGCGTCGCTCGCCCCTCCCACGGGCGCAGCAGCCCGAGCCCGATGCGCAGCAGCGTCGTCTTCCCCGCCCCGTTCGGCCCCACGATCGCGTGCACCCTGCCCGGCTCGAACGCCGCCGACACGCCGCGCAGCACGGGCGTGCCGCGCTTGTAGCCGAACGCGATGTTCTCGAAGGCCAGCGTCACACCCGCACCTGCTCTCGACGCAGCATCCAGATGAACACCGGCCCGCCGACGATCGCGGTGATGACGCCGATGGGCATGCGCCCGCCGCCGAGGTCGATCAACTTCACCGATGCGTCCGCCAGCACGATCAGCGCTGCGCCCAGCAGCGCCGAGCCGATCACCACCACCCGATGCGACGGCCCCGCGAGCAGGCGCACCAGGTGCGGGCACACCAGACCCACGAACCCGATCGGACCCGCCAGCAGCACCGCCCCGGCCGTCAGCGCTCCGGACAACACAAACAGCCACGCCCGCACCACGCCCAGTCGCACGCCCACGCTCCGGGCCTCGTCCTCGCCCAGCGCCGCGGCGTCCATCGTCGGGCCCTGCCACGCCCCCACGCCGACGCCCGCGAGCGTCAACGCCCCGATGCCCAGCGCCCACGACCACGCCACATCGTCGTTGATCGCGCCCATCACCCACCGCGCCGACATCGCCACGCCGCGGTCGGGCATCAGGTGCTGCACGAAGACGATCCCCGCCCCGCAGATCAGGCTCACCACCACGCCGATGAGGATCAGCGACACCGGCTCGATCACGCCGCGACGCTGCCCCAGCGCGCCCACGATCCCCAGCGCGGCCAGCGCCCCGAGCAGCGCCGGGATCGCCGGCGGCTCGTACCGCACGATCGCCCCCGTCGCCGCGTACCCCGCGTACAACGCCAGCACCACGCCCAGCCCCGCGCCGGACGTCAGCCCCAGCACGGCCGGCTCCGCCAACGGGTTGCGCAGCAACGCCTGCAGCATCACCCCGCTGATCGCCAACGCCGCCCCGACGCTGAGCCCGCACACGATCCGAAGCCCCCGCAACTCCCACTCCACGCCGTCACGCGGCACATCGAGCCCGCCCGTCGCCGCGAAGAGCCGCAGCGCGACGGCGCCCAGCGTCAGGAGGGCGAGCAGGAACAGGATGAGCAGGCCGCGTCGCTCCACGCGGGGGAGCGTACCCGCGAGCGGGACGTTTGTGCGCCCGTTCGCGGCCACGCCGAAGCGGACCGCCGCCTACGCCGGGACGAGCGTTCCGTGCAGGGGGATCCACCCCGTCGGGCTGTGCTGCGAGGTGACCGTCAGCTCGTAGGGGGCGCCGGCGTGGTGCGACGCGGCCAGGGCCGGCTCGTTGCACTGCCGCGAGAGGTGCAGCAGCACCACGGACCGCCGCGGCCCGATGCGACGCGTCGCCTCGGCGCACTGTTCGTTGCTCAGGTGCCCGGCGCCGCCCATGATGCGACGCTTGAGGTACTCCGGGCGCGGGCTTGCCTCCTGCATCCTCGGGCAGTAGTTCGATTCGATCGCCAGCACGCCCACGCCGCGGAGGTGCGCGACGAGGTCGTCGGTCACACGGCCCACGTCCGTCGCGAAGCCCAGTTCGCTCGCGTCTGCGCCGTCGCCGAAGCGCACACGGAAGGCGACCACCCCCAGTGCATCGTGCGACAGCACCGCCGGCTCCACGCGCACCCCGGAGTGCAGGTCGAAGCCGCCGTCGTACGTCTCCATCCCCCGCAGCCACAGCCCGCAGCCCGCGGCCCGGTCCGCATGGGAATGGTGCACGTGCACGCGGGTGTGCCGCGGCAACGCCCGCAGCCACCCGGCGTTGAAATGATCGCTGTCGAGGTGCGTGAGCACGACGTCGTACAGGATGTCCGGCGTGTGCCCCAGCTCAGCGAGCAGCCGACGGGTCCTGAGCGGCGAGAGACCCGCGTCGATGAGCACCAGCCGAGTCGTCCCGCCCGACTCGATCCGCACCACGGTGGCGTTGCCGGCGGAGCCGCTCGCCAGCACGCACATGGCGGCCCGCATCTCTCCGTCTTCGGTGCTGTCACGCGGCGGCGGCATCACCGCCAAACGTACACGCCCGCCGCACGAGAGTCGAACGTGCCTGGAACGAAACAACGGAGCGGCACACGCCGCTCCGTTGGGGATGATGTCTGTTGTCGGTGGCCGGTTCGCTCAGGCCGCCTTCTTGCGCTTGCGTCCGACGGTGCGCTGGCCGGGCGTGGCCCGCTGCTCGGGGCACTCGCCGACGAGTTCAACGATCTCCATGGGCGAGGTGGCCCACAGGTCGGCGCCGATCTCCTCCGCCAGGCCGTCGGCCCGGTTGAAGACCCCGCCGCCCACCGCGATCTGGGTGACGTCGCAGGCGCCGATCTCGCGGATGGTGTCGATGAGGCGCCGGATCTCCGGCAGGTCGCAGGGCGCCGAGGCGAAGAGCAGCAGCAGGTCGGGTCGACGCTCCTGCACGTGCTCGAGGATCTCGTCGATCGCGATGCCGCCGCCGGGGAAGCAGACGCTGTAGCCGTCCGCCTCCATCAGGTCGACGGCGATCTGCGCTGAGAGCTCGTCGGCGTCCGTCGGGCCGCACACGGCGAAGACGGTCTTATTCCGGTGCGCGCCCTGTGTGAATCGGGCGGAGGTCTGATCGACGAGCACGCGCAGGAGGCGTGTGGCGAGGTGGTGGCACATGCGAGTCAGCTTGTCCTCGCGGTGCAGTCGCTCGACGACCTCGTACGTCGGCCAGAAGAGTTCAGAGACGATGTTCTCGGGCGGAGTTCCCTGCTCGATCGCCTCGTCGACGACGGCTCGCGCTGCGGGGCGGTCGCCGGTGATGAGTGCCTCGAACAAACGTTCCATCATGATTTCGCGGCTCACGTGCTCGCTCTCCAATGGTCTCGTCAGACCGGCCCTGCTCCGCGTGGGTCCGATCCGCTGGTGTTGAAGATCCACTGCCGACGCCCGCCGGCCGGACACGCACCCTCGTGTCCGAGGTTCCACTATCGAGTCCACCCCCCGCCCCCCGTCGAAACAGACCCCGCGCGCACCGATTTCAAAAAATCCAGTCCGATAAGCGCCACACCCCTCTTCCCTACCCCCTCTAGTGGGACGGGCGTCCCGCCCGTCACCTACTCTTCCTACCTCTCCCGTCCCAGACGGGAGAGGCCAGGAGAGGGCTCGTGCATCGCTCCCCAACCTACTCCGCCTCCTCTGTCCTACAGCCAACGGCAGCGCAGCCGACCACCGGACCACCAACAACGGAAGCACTCTCCCCGAACACCCCCCGCGCCCCCCCACCCTGTTGCAAAGATGAGCCGTGCTAGAACATGAACCCAAGCAGAACCCCTCACCCGGCCACACCCAAC
>RECZ01000075.1 GCA_007693765.1 Phycisphaerales bacterium
CCGCCCCCCCCCCCCCCCCGGCCCCCCCCCCCGGGGCGCCCCCCGCGACGAGCCGCGCAGCGACATCTCATACGCAACCCGCACGCCGCGGCGGCCCACGCCCCGCGGCGTGTCGCTGCGCGCGCCGGTAGCATGCCCGCCATGCCCATCGAACTCGCAGGAAAACCTATCGCCATCACCGGGGCGTCCGCCGGGATCGGGCGCGCGACGGCGCTCGCGTGCGCCCGCGCGGGGATGCCCGTCGTCGTGAGCGCGCGGCGGGAGGAGCCGCTGCGGGAACTGGTGGCGCAGATCGAGCGCGAGGGGGGGAAGGCGGCGCACCTCGTCGTGGATGTGAACGACCCCGAGGCGTGCGAGCGCATGATCGCGCTGTGCGCAGAGCAGTTCGGCTCGGTCTACAGCGTCTTCGCCAACGCCGGCTACGGCCAGGAGGCGCTCGAGCACGAGATGCCCGACGCCGAGCTGCGCGCCATGTTCGAGACCAACTTCTTCGGCACGATGCACACCATCCGACCGGCGCTGGAGCGCATGATCCCCGCGGGCGCGGGGCACGTGCTCATCTGCTCGTCGTGCCTGGCGCGGTTCCCGCTGCCCTACTTCGGTGTGTACAGCGCCACCAAGGCGGCGCAGCACCACATCGGTCGCTCGCTGCGGCTGGAGATCGAACCGACCGGCGTGAAGGTCTCGACCGTGCACCCCGTCGGCACGAAGACGGAGTTCTTCGACGTCGCCCAGCGGCGCTCATGGGACGGCGCCCAGTCCCTGAGCGACCACGGGCCCTCGTGGATGCTGCAGTCGCCCGAGCGCGTGGCCAACGCCGTGCTGCGCGGCCTGCGCCGGCCCAAACCCGAGATCTGGACGAGCCCCTTCGTGCGCTACGGCATGGTCTTCGCCGGGGCGTTCCCGCGCCTGGCGGACTTGGGCGTGCGCAAGATGGTCCGCGAGCACGAGGCGAAGCGATCCGGTGTGGCGAAGACCCGGTCCTGAACGCGCGATGCGCACAAGACGGGGCGCGACGCGGTCAGACGCGCCGGTCGTACACCAGTTTGCATTTGGTCGGCGCGGCGCCGTGCTCGTCGAAGATCAGCAGTTCGTTGTGCTGATCGATCCGCAGCCACGGCTCGGGCAGGTAGTAGCGCTGCTGCGGCGGCACGCTCTTGCCGTCGGCGGTGGCGACGAAGTAGCGGCAGAGGTCGCGCCCGTTGAGGAAGAGATGGCCCTTGCTCAGGCCGTTGGCGTCGAAGAAGAGCGGCGCCTCGCGGGTGCTGGTGCGGAACGAGCAGCGCCACCAGCAGGGGTGGGCGTGTTTGGCGGACTTGGCGATGGCGGCCTTGGCGACGGGCTCGAACGCGCCGGCGTCGGGCGGCTCCCACTTGGCGAAGGCGAGGTCGGCCTTCTCGGTGAGGGCCAGCGTGCCCTCCCACGCCTCGACGCTCGGCGCGAGGTCGCGCAGGGCGTCTTCGATGGTGCGCCCGCCGGCGGCGTGGTCGGTCATCAGGGCGATCTGGAGGGTGTTCTTGCCGCCCTTGATGCGGTCGGCGTCGAGCCGCAGGGCGAGGCGCGACGAGGGCTCGAGCAGGGCGACGGGCTCGTCGTTGAGCAGCACGAGCCCGATCGAGGGCCACGCCTCGGCGCGCACGAAGAGCGGCGACTTGCGCCGGTGGGTGAACGTCCACGTGAGGCGGCGGGCGTCCGTCACTTCGCCCTCGCGCAGGTGCATGATGGGGGCGCGGTAGGTGAGCGGCGAGACGGGCGGGCCGTGCTGGATCTCGGGCTTGCCCAGATCAAACGCGGCGCCCTCCCAGACGTGGCCATAGAGGCCCTTCGACTCGCCGAGCATGGAGCCGCCGCTGCGCCGGCCGAGGTTGTCGAGCAGCATGGTGAGCGTGCAGTCGCCCTTGGGCAGCGCGAGGGTGATCGGGTCGCGCGCTGCGCCGGGGCCGACGCCCGCGAGGGCGGCGGGCTCGCCGTCGAGGAAGATGTGGGAGCGATCCTCCATCTCGGGGAAAATCGTCTTGCACTTGTGGGCCGCCTTGGACGAGATACGGGCCCGCACCCAGCCGTAGCCGTGGGTGGCGCCCATGACGCGCATGGGGCCTGGCGCTTCGATGGAGGCGTAGCGCTCGCTGGCGCCGAGCACGAACTCGCCCGCGTCGGCGCGGGCCCAGTTGGCGAGACTGGGGGCGCGGGGCCCCTTGGCGGCGGCGGCGACGGCGGCGTTGGAGAGCGTGGAGCGCTCGATCTCGCCGTCGGCCTTGATGGTGATGCGGGTGCGGAAGTCCGGGTGGGCGATGGGCTCGAACTTGGGGTCGATGCCGGAGACGCCGATGTGGACCGCGTCTTCGGTGGCGAACGCGGCGTCGATCTGCGCCTCGCTGCAGACGACGACGACGATCCCCTCGTGCTCCTCGATGACCGGCGTTTTCGTGTTCGGGACGCTGGTCTCGAAGACGGCGCCGTTGATGGAGAGCACGGCGTGGGCGTTGGCGGGGCCGTAGCACACGAACACGCGCCCCACCTGCGCGAAGGCGCAGACGTTGCAGTAATCGAGCGTGGCCCGCGCGTGCAGGTGCACGCCGAGCAGGAACCAGCCGGCGCGTTGATCGCCCAGCCAGACGGGGAGCGGGTCGCCGTCGGAGAGGAGGAGGTCGACGGGGGCGTTGCGGGCGCCGCCGGACGCGGGGGGGGCGTTGTCGAAGACGAAGGCCACGTCGCCGCGCTCGCCGCGGACGTGCGCGACGCTGACGCCGGCGCCGGGCGTGGGCTTGGCGGGGGGCGCGGGCATGACGGGGCGGTAGTCGGGGTCGGCGTTGGCGAAGATGCGTCCGAAGCGGGAGGCGAAGGTCGAGACGCGCTTGATCATGCGGTAGGCGTCGGTGTGGACGCCGCCCTCGCCGAGCGCGGCGCAGGCGTTGACAGCGCCGGCGGTCGCGAAGAGGTCCGGCGCATCGGCGTAGCGCCCGCCCATGAAGGAGAAGTTCGTGCCCTCGTGGAAGCGTGAGACGTTGAACTGTGCGCCCGCGGCGAGGCACTCGGCGAGCATGCGCTGCTGGGCGGCGCCGTCGGGGGCGTGCCTGGCGTCGCTGGCGCGGCCCCAGACGGAGGGCTCACCGGGCGCGTGCTCGATGAGGAACGCGGGCTGATCGGGGCGCACGCTGCGGAGCTGCCGCAGGTTGATGAAGAGGTCCTCGGCGCCCGACCACGCGTCGATCTCCGTCTCGACGGGCTGGTAGAGGGCGTTGGCGTTGACGAGGGGCACGCTGAAGCCGCTCTCGCGCAGGAAGCGGCCGAGTTCGACGAGGTAGCCCTTGGCGACGTCGTCGCTGGCGCAGAGCCACTCGTGCTCGACCTGGATGAGCACGATCGGCCCCTCCTTGGGGGCGCTGGCCTGCAGGTCGCGGAGTTGCTCGGACAGGGCGCCGAACCAGCGGGCCACGGCGTCGAGGAACGGCGTGGAGCCGGCGCGCAGGGCGGCGACGCGGCCCTCGGCGGGCTCGGACGACCCGAGCCACCCCGGCAGGCCGCCCATATCGATGCCCGCCCCGATGTAGGGGCCCACGCGCAGCGCCACGTGGAGGCCCGTCTTGGCGGCCTGCTGCACGAAATAGCGGATGTCGGCGTCGCCCTCGAAGTCGTAGGCGCCCTTGCGGGGCTCGTGGCGGGACCAGACGATCGGCAGCATGACGGTGTTGAAGCCCGCCTGCTTGGCGGCGCGGAGCCGCGGAGCCCAGAGTTCGCGGGGGACTCGCGCGGCGTGGATCGTCGCGCAGACCATCCACTGGCGACGCCCGTCGATCATCAGGCTCTGACCGTCGTACGTGATCGATGCCATGCGGCGCCGGCTTCCGGGGTAAGGGGGCGGGGTCCGAGTGTGCGTGCACGCCGGGGCGCGCGGGGGATCGAAGATAGAACGCCCACGGACCCCCTGCAACGCGTGAGCCGATCCGCGTCGCCGCGTTCGCCCGGCGTCTCCCCCGCAACACGCCCCCGCGCGCTCGGTAGACTCGGACCCGATGACCAAGCAGCACACGAGCCGTTCCGCCCCGTCCATCGCCGTTCTCACCGCCCTCCGGCGTCCTCGAGCCCGTCGCTGGGCCGGGTGCGGCGTGGCGTTGTGCCTGGCGCTGGGGGCGTTGCTCCTCGCCGGGTGCCAGAACCTCTCGAGCATCGACCGCAAGATCGATCGTGCGGTGCGGGAGCGCTCCGAGACGCTCGGCGGGGGCGCGATCGCCACCACGCCGCGCGCCGACAAGCCCGACATCCGCGACCGGCGCAGCCTCTACAACACCGACCCGCGGTCGGAGAACCCCGGCGCGGACGAGATCCTGTTCGACATCGCCGAGGACGTCGACGTGCAGGCGCGGCTGGCACGGCTCGAGAGCTATTCCGTCATCGCCGAGGACGGGCGTGAGATCACGCTCACCGACGCGTGGCGCATCGCGCAGCAGAGCTCACGCGAGTTTCTGGACGCGGAGGAGGAGTACATCCTCGCGGCGATCCGTCTGCTCATCGAGCGCCACCTGTGGGGGCCGCGGTTCTTCAACGACACCAGCCTCGGTTACAACCTCTCCCCGGTCGACCCCAGCGGCGGCGACTACCGCGCGACGCTGAACGTCATCAACTCGCTCCGCGCCACGCAGCGCCTCCCCTTCGGCGGCGAGGTCAGCGCCGAGGGCATCGTGCGCGCCACGCGCCAACTCTCCAACGCCGCCACGGAGGACTACGTG
This sequence comes from Phycisphaerales bacterium, assembly GCA_007693765.1. Taxonomy (GTDB): domain Bacteria; phylum Planctomycetota; class Phycisphaerae; order Phycisphaerales; family UBA1924; genus RECZ01. The sequence continues at coordinate 4,728 of RECZ01000075.1, forward strand.
CAGTCGTCGGAGATCGTGCTCGGCGCCAACCTGCCGCTGCTGCGCGGCGCCGGGATGATCGCCCGGGAGGATCTCATCCAGTCCGAGCGCGACCTCGTCTACGCGGCGCGTCGGTTCGAGAACTTCCGGCGCGAGTTCCTCGTCAGCATCGCGCGCGACTACTTCAACCTCGTGCTGCAGCTCAACTCCATCCGGAACCAGGAAACGAGCCTCGAGAGCGTGCGCCTGCAGGAGGCCCGCACCGCGGCTCAGGTGGAGGCCGGGCGGCGGAACCCCTTTGAGAGACGCCAGTTCGAGCAGTCGGTGCTGCAGAGCGAGAACGACCTGATCTCCGAGCGCGAGCGCTTCATCCTGGCGATGGACCGCTTCAAGATCCGCCTCGGGCTGCCCGTCGAGACGCAGATCCGCGTCGCTCCCGTCGCCCTCGAACTGCCCGAGCCCAGGACGAGCCCCGATCAGGCCGCGGCGCTGGCGCTCCGCTACCGGCTCGACCTCCAGAACCGTCGCGACCAGTACGACGACGTGCGGCGCGCCGTGCTCAACGCCGAGAACCAGTTGCTGCCGGAGCTGAACATCGGCGGCGCCGTCTCGTTCAACACGCCCCGGGATCAGGACGAGGGGCACGCCTCGTTCAACATCAGCCACACCGACTACCGCGCCAACCTCGTGCTCTCGCTGCCGCTCGACCGCGAGCGTGAGCGCCTCGGCCTCCGCTCGGCGTTGATCGCCCGGCAGCGCACCGAGCGCAACCTCAACCGCTTCGAGGACGAGATCGTGCTCGAAGCGCGGCAGGCGGTGCGCGACATCGATCGCGCCAAGTTCTCCATCGAGCTGCAGGAGCTCTCCGTGCAATCCGGCGAGCTGCGGCTCGAGGAGCTGACGATCAAGGAAGACGAGATCGACGCCCGCGACCGACTCGACGCCGAGAACGACCTCCTGCGCGCCCGCAACAACCGCGACGCCGCCATCCGCGACCTGCGCGTGGCCATCCTCGACTACCTCCTGGCCACCGGGCTCATGCGCGTCGCGCCCGACGGCGGCTTCCAGCCGCTCGCCGGCATGCAGCCCGGGCGGGCCCTGCAAGAGCCCGACGGCGGCTTCCCGGCGCGCACCGCCGACGCCCCGGAGTTCCGGTTCGAGCCGCCCGAAGTCCCGGAGTGACCGGCGCCGCGGAGCGGGCCCCGGCGGCCCGAGGGGCCCCGATCGTGGCGTCGGGGCGCGTTCGCATCCGATGGGGCGCGGTGTGCGAATTCGCCCGTGTGGGCGCTCCTGCCTACGATTTCGAGAATCTGGTCGGAATCCGGGAACTCAGAGGCCATCTCGTCGGTTCAGAAGAGATAGCAAGAACGCGTGAGTCCGACCGTTCTCAGACCGATGCGAGAGTAGATCGCCCGCCCGGGCGGCCGCTGACAAGACCCGATAACCTCCGACCGAACGGAGCCGCAGCTTGACGACGCCGTTCCCCCGTATCGCCCCCGCCAACCCCACCGCCCGCGTCCGACGCGCCGGCGTCGTCACGGTCGCTCTGGCCGGGGTCGGCGTCCTGCTGGCCGTCGTCGTGGCCGCCGCGATGCTCTGGCCGCGCGATGACGGCTCGAAGAACTCGACCGACCTCTTCCCGGTCTCGACCACCTCGTTCGACATCACGATCGTGGCCAACGGCGAGCTCGAATCGCGCACGCGGACGGAGATCCGCAGCTCGCTCGAGAAGCCCGTCGCGATCACCTACATCATCCCCGAGGGGACGATCGCGGAGAAGGGCGACATCCTCGTCCAGCTCGCCTCGGAGGACATCAAGAAGGACATCGACGAGGAGATGCTCCGCGTCGAGACGGCGCGCAGCGACCTCGTCACCGCGATCAACGATTACGACATCCAGCTCAGCGAGAACGAGTTTGAGCTGCGGCAGGCGCGCCTGCGTCTGGAGCTCGCCGAGATCGAGTACGAGAAGTGGACCCACGGCGACGTGGTGAAGCGTCGGCAGGACATCGCCCTGAAGATCGAGAAGGCCGAGCGCGAGCTGCGCCGCCTCGATGAGAAGTTCCAACGCTCGCAGCAGCTCTTCGACCAGGGCTTCCTCAGCCGCGACGAGCTCGAGCTCGACCAGATCCGCTTCATCGAAGCCGTGGCCAACCTCGATACGGCCAAACTCGAGAAGATGGTCTACGAGGAATACGAGCACCCCAAGGACTACAAGCGCCTCACCAGCGACATCGAAGAGGCCCGCGTCGAGATCGACCGCGTCATGCGTCGCAACGCCAGCCGCCTCACCAGCCGCGAGGCCAACCGCGAGAACCGCGGGCGCCAGCTCGAGATCCGCGAGGAGCGCCTCGCCAAGCTCAAGGAGCAGTACGAAGCCACCACCATCATCGCCCCGCGGTCCGGGCTCGTCGTCTACGACACCAGCACCGGCTCTGGGCGCGGCAACATGATGATGAGCGGCGACGGCGCCCTGCAGATCGGCAAGACCGTCCGCCCCAACGAGCGGCTGATCATCCTGCCCGACACCCGCGAGATGGTCGCCTCGGTGCGCGTGCACGAGGCGATCGCCGGACGCATCCGCCCGGGCCAGAAGGCGCGCGTCATCGTCGAGGGCATCCAGAACGGCGGCTTCGCGGGCGAGGTGCTCAACATCGGCGTGCTGCCCGAATCCGGCGGCTGGCGCGACCCCAACCTCCGCGAGTTCACCGTCAAGATCCTGCTCGAGCAGATCAACGACTCGGGCCTGCTCCGTCCCTCCACCAGCGCTCGTGCCGAGATCCAGCTCGGCCGCGTCGAGGACGTCCTCGCCGTGCCCGTGCAGGCGATCTTCTCCGAGGGGCCGATCCGGTACGTCTACACGCCGCGAAGCGGCCGGTTCGTGCGCACGCCCGTGCAGGTCGGGCGGCGCTCCGACACGCTCGCCGAGGTCCGTATCGGCCTCGCCGAGGGCGACCGCGTGCTGCTCCGCGAGCCACGTCCGGGCGAGATCCTCTCGACCGACTTCGACGAGCAGGCACTCGCCGCCGTCATGCCCGCGCAGCGCGGCGACCGCCCCGGCTCGGCCCCCGCAGCCACCGCGGAACGCTCTAACGGCGCCGGCGAGACGGGGCGCTCCCGCGAGCGCGCCGCCGAGGGTGGCGAGACCGCAACGCCGCGCACCCGCACGCCCGCCACCGTCGCGGCGCCCACCGAGTAAGCGCGTTTCCCTATACATCGCAGCCGGAGCGCCCACGGCGCCCGCTGGTGTTTGTGCGCCCGCCCATCGCCGGGGGGCTGCGCGATCCGGCGCTTACGGCGTGAGTCGCACCTGGATCGTTGCGCGGGTCCCGGCTTCGTTCACCGACGGCCCGAACCACTCCGAGTCGCCGATGCCGGCGGGGTGATCGGCGTTGAAGACGTGCCGCTGGTGCTCCGGCGCCGTGATCGTCATGATCAGCCGGTTGTAGCGGGCGACGCGCAGCCGGATGTGCCCTTCGATGTCGGTCTCGCCCGAGGCCGCGTCGGGGCGGGCGGGGTTGAGCAGCGAGGTGTTGCGCACCTCGACGGTGGCGCCGGGCACGGGGTCGCGGGTGTCGCGGTCGCGGACATAGACGCTCATCGGCACGTACTGGTGCTGGCAGCCCGCGGTGAGCGCGCTCAGCAACACCGCGCCCGCGAGCAGGCCGAGCCGACGCGCGGCGGTCACGGCGCCACCCGCAGGGTGTACCGCGCCGCGTGGTCGCTCTCGACGGGGCGGCCCGTCTCGCGCGAGATCGCCACGAGCGTGCGCCCGTCCTCGCCGAGCAGCCAGCGCCCGAACGATGTGTCGTCGGGGCCGTCTTCGGGCGCGCGCAGGAGCGGGGCGTTGACCTCGATGAGATGCGGCCTGTCGCGCAGCACGCGCAGCGTGGCCACGCCGCGGGCGTCGGTGTAGGCGCCGGTGCGGAGCGCGTCGGTGGCGAGAGCCTCGCGGAACGTGCGGTCGGTGAGCGGGAGCGGCACGAGGCCCGTGTCGAGCGACACGGACCGCACGTGCGCGGCCTCGACGGGCTCGCCGGTGGCGGTGTCGACGACGTGCACGCGCATCGAGCCGACGCCCCCGGCGCAGCCGCCCAGGGCGAGGGCCGCGGTCGCGCACGCCGCGATGAGGCTGTGTCTGGTGATCGGACGGGCCATGCGTGTCACTCCTCGCCGAGCGTTTTCTTTCGCCGCAGGATGTGATGGTAGTGCTGCGCGAAGCGGTGCGCCTCGTCGCGGATGGCCTGGCAGAGGCGCAGGCCGGGGTTGTTGCGGCTGAGGAGGATGGGCTCGCTCCGTGCTTGCACGTAGATCGTCTCCTCCTTCTTGGCCAGCGAGATGACCATGGGCGGGCGCACGTCGAGGATCTCGAAGGCCTCCAGCGCCGCGTGCAGTTGCCCGAGGCCGCCGTCGATCAGGATGACGTCCGGGTAGAGCTCGTGGCCCTCCCCCGCCTCGCGGTAGCGGCGGGAGACGACCTCCCGGATGGCGGCGTAGTCGTCGTTGGCCACGCTCCGCACCTGGAACCGCCGGTACTGCGACTTGAAGGGGCGCCCGTCCACGAAGCACACCTTGCTGCCCACGGTCTCGCCGCCCTGCAGGTGGGCGATGTCGATCGCCTCCATGCAGCGGATGGGCGTCTCGAGGCCGAGCGTCTTCTGCAGGCTGCGCACGCCCTTGCCGGGGTCGGCGACGAAGGACTCCGTCTCGGGCTGCCAGCCCTGCGCACGCGTGCCGCGGTCTTCGAGGCGCTCGATGGCGTTGATCTGGTCGCGCAGCGTCGCGGCTCGCTCGAAGTCGAGCGCCTTGGACGCCGCCGCCATCTCGGCGCGCAGCTCGCGCAGCATGACGCTGCGCTTGGAGCCGATGAAGCGCACGAAGCGGTCGATGTCTTCGCGGTAGGCGTCTTTGGCGATTCGGTCGGCGCAGGGGGCCGTGCAGCGCCCGATGGCGTGCAGCAGGCAGGGGCGGAAGCGCCGGCGGGCGTCGTCGTCCTCGCGGATGTCCAGCCGGCAGGTGCGGTACTTGAAGACCGTCTGGAGCAGTTCGACCGCCTCGTGCAGCGCGCCGCCCGAGGTGAAGGGGCCGAAGACGCGGGCGCCGCGGAACTCGGGCGCCGAGGGCGTGCGGGTGACGAAGACGCCCGGGTAGTCGTCGCGCATGGTGACGGCGAGGTAGGGGAAGGATTTGCCGTCGGTCATGCGGGCGTTGAAGCGGGGACGGATGTCCTTGATGAGCCGGTTCTCGGCGAGCAGCGCCTCCCACTCCGTCTCGCAGTCGAGGGTCTCGATGTCCTCGACGAGGTCGAGCATCCCCTGCTTGCGGGGCCCGAGGTCCGCCGAGGGGATGAAGTACGACGACACGCGGTCGCGCAGGCGCAGGGCCTTGCCGACATAGAGCACAACACCCTTGGCGTCCTTCATGAAGTAGACGCCGGGGGTGGCGGGCAGGGCCCGGGCCTTTGCGAGCAGGGCGCCGAGGCGGGTTTCGCGCGCGGGTTCGGCCGCACCCCCCTGCCCGTTCGTCCCGTTCGTGGCGTTCTCGGTCACGGGGGAAGGATAGGCGGGCGGGAAAACCGCGCGGCCCGGTCATCGGCCCCGGCGCGGGTGTTGCGCGGGTTACTGCCGCTTGCCCTTGCTCTTCTTCTCGTCGCGGTGTTCTTTCTTGCCCTTGTCGCGGCTCTTGCTGCGCTGGCTGCGCTTCTGGGCGCCCGTTTTGACCGGCTTGAAGCCCGCGCCCTCGACGTGGCCGACGCCGCCGCCCGCCTGCCCGAGCGTGAGCTTCTTGGCCTTGCCCTTGTCGCGGGCGCTGGCGTCGGCGATCACGAGCTCCATCTGGCGGCGGGCGAGGTCCACCGCGGAGACCGCGGCCTGCACGCGGTCGCCGATGTTGAACGAGCGGCCGGTGTTGCGCTCCACCAGAGCGCCGGAGCGCGGGTCGACCTTCCAGAAGCCGACGCGCCCGCCCTCGCCGCCGGGCAGGTCGGCGGCCTTGATCATGCCCTCGGCGAGGTACTTGTCGAGCTGGACGAAGACGCCGCCGTTGGTGACGCCGGTGACCACGCCGTCGAAGACCTCGCCGATGTGCTCTTCGAGGAGCTGGAGCACGAGGAACTGGCGGAGCTCGCGCTCGGCGTCCGTCGCATTCTGCTCGGTCTGCGAGCAGCGGTGGCCGATCTGCACCAGCGTGTCCTGATCGGGGACGCGGTCGTCGTCGCGCATGTCGCGGGCGAGGTTGCGCATGCCCTGCTCGTCTTTGGGGACGTTGGCGCCGTTGTCGGTGCGGTCGAGGAAGGCCGCGAGCGCGCGGTGGACGGTGAGGTCGGGGTAGCGGCGGATGGGGCTGGTGAAATGGGCGTAGGCCTCGCTGGCCAGCGCGAAGTGGCCGACGAGCGCGGGCGAGTACTCGGCCTTGGTGAGCGTGCGGAGCAGGGCGATGTGCACGGCCTTGGCCGCGGGCGTGCCGCGGGTGGCCTCGAGCATGCTCTGCAGCTCTTCGCGCGAGGGCTTCTTGGGGATGCGGAAGCCGGCGACGGTGGCGAAGCGTTGCAGCTCGCTCATGTCGCCGGGGGCGGGCTCGGGGTGGATGCGCCGGAGCAGGGGCAGGCCGAGGTTCTCGAAGAGACGGGCCAAGGCCTCGTTGGCCTCGACCATGAACATCTCGATGAGCGTGTGGGTGTAGGCGTCGTCCTCGGGCTGGGCGTCGATCACGCGGCCCTCGTCGTTGAAGATCAGTTCGACCTCGGGCAGGTCGAGGCGGATCATGCCCCGGCGCATGCGCCGGTCGAGGATGGTTCGGGAGAGACGGTCCATGTCGCGCAGCGTCTCGACGAGACGGTCGTCGTAGTGCGGCTCGGTGCGGGCGTGCTTCTTCGCTTCCTCGGGCTTGCCCTCGATGAGGGCCTGCGCTTCGAGGTACGTCAGCCGCTTGGCGCTGTGGATGATCGTCTGCGAGAAGCCCTGCGCGCGGACCTCGCCCTTGGCGTCGTACTCCATGAACGCGGATTTACAGAACCGGGGCACGCCCTCCTGCAGGCTGCAGATGCCGTTGCTGAGCACCTCGGGCAGCATGGGGATGACCAGCCGGGGCAAGTACACCGAGTTGCCGCGGTCGGCGGCTTCCACATCCAGCGGCGAGCCCACGGGGATGAAGTGCGCCACGTCGGCGATGTGCACGCCCAGGCGCCAGCCGCGGTCGGTGCGTTCGATGCTGATGGCGTCGTCGAAGTCCTTGGCGTCGGGCGGGTCGATGGTGATGATGTAGTCGTCGCGCATGTCGCGGCGGTCGCGGGGGATGTCGCCGCGTTTGATCTGCGCGGCCTGCTCGTCGAACGCCCTGGTGGCGTCGCGGGCCTGCTGCACGCACTGCTCGGGGAACTCGAGTTCGAGGCTGTACGCGGCCATGACGGCCTGCGTCTCGACGTCGGGCTCGCCGCTCTTGCCCAGCACGCGCACCAGCACGCCCTCGCCCAGCGTGTCGCCCTCGGGGTGGCGGGTGAGCTCGAAGACGACCTTGTCGCCCTCGACGGCGTTCTTCGCGCCGGGATCGCGCACCACGACGGGCGCTGTCAGCAGCTTGCCGTCGGGCTCGACGACCCACATCGAGCCGCGATTGGCCAGCGTGCCGGTGAAGTCGCTGCGCTTGCGCTCGACGATCTCGATGATCTCGCCGGTGAACGGCGATCGACCGGCCCCGCCGCCGCCCCCCTTGCGACGGACGACGCGCGCCACCACGACGTCGCCGGTCAGGGCGCCGAGCGTGGCGTCGGGGGGGACGAACAGGTCGCCGTGGACGTTGGCGTCGCGCGGCACGAGGAAGCCGAACCCCTTGGGGTTGCGTTTGAAGACGCCCGTGACCTCCTTGCCCATGGGCGGGAGGGAGACGATCTCGTTGTCGCCGTAGACGAGCTGCCCGGCCTCGGCCAGTTGCTCGACGGCGTCGGCGAAATCATCGAGATCGGCGTCGGGCACGCCCAGGTCGGCGGCGAGTTCGCGGATGTGACGCGGCGTATAGGTGTCGTGCCCGAGGTGCTCGAGGACACGGCGTTTGAAGCGGAGTGGCATGCTCGAAGCGTAGCCGATGGTCCGCCCGCACGCCCCGACGCCCCGCCCCGGAGCCGCCGCGTCCGATCACGCCCGCGACGCGCCTTCGGACCCCTCGGGAGAGCGAGATACGCGTGAATATTCACGAAATGTGACATTTCGTGATTTCCGCGGCGCGCGGGGTGGTACGGTGACTGATTAAGCGTCGATCCGGTCTCGGCGTGCAACCCCTGTTACTCGCCTTATTCGATGGGAGACCCGATGATCGATCCGACCCGCCTTTGCGCCACCCTCTTTTTATCCATCGGCGCCGTGATGGCGCAGAGCGCCCTCGCCGCGGAGCTGCACGTGCCCGCGCAGTTCCCCACGATCCACGAGGCGATCATGGCGGCCGAGGAGGGGGACGAGGTCATCGTCGCCCCGGGGACGTACAGCCGCACCGGGGCGCCGATCTGGACGAGCGTGGACACCGGGGGCAAGAGCATCACCGTGCGCTCCAGCGACGGCGCCGCCGTCACCATCCTCGACGGGGCGGGGGCGCAGATCGTCCGCCTGACCATGGGCGAGGCGCCGGAGACGCTGCTCAAGGGCTTCACGCTCCGCAACGGCGGAGGCCAATCGGGTCGGGGCGGCGCGGTGTACCTCAACGGTTCCGGGCTGACCGTCTCGGGGTGCGTCTTCGAGAACAACGCCGCGAACATCGGCGGCGCCGCCGCCCACGAAGGCGGCTCCGTTGCGACGTACATCGACTGCGTCTTCAAAAACAACTCGGGCATCGTCGGCGGGGCGGTCGCCAATTTCGATTCCGAGGCGACGTACACCGACTGCGAGTTCGAGAGCAACACCACCATGCACCCGTCGGCGCAGGCGGAGGGCGGCGCGGCGTCGAACCGGAACAGCGTGGTCGAGTACCGGCGCTGCGAGTTCCGCGGCAACGCCTCCGAGAACGTCGGCGGCGCGCTGGACGTCCGCATCGGTTCGAGCGTGGCGCTCGTCGATTGCGTGGTGGAGAACAACGAGTCGACGCGAGGGGGCGGGGTGTACTCCGCGCTCGATTCGGCGTTCAGCGCGGTCAACACGCGGTTCCTGGGCAACCGCGCGAACGAGTTCGGCGGCGGCGTGCACTCCACGTTCAACGAATCGCTCACGCTCGTGAACTGCGAGTTCAGCGGCAACCAGTCGGGCCTTCTCGTCGGCCGTCGCGGCGGCGGGGTCTACGCCCAGAACCACACCGGCGAGGTGCGCATCGTGAATTGCACCTTCGCCAACAACACGACCAGAACAACGCTCGGCGCCGGGATCGCGTCCACGTTCGACGCGTCGCTCGTCATCTCGAACACGATCGTGTGGGGGAACCTGACGCGGTTCGGCATCGACGACGTCGATCCGACGCTCACCGAGACGGGCCAGATCCACATCCTCGATGCCACGAGCACGGACATCGCGCACTCGATCATCGACCAGTTCGAGAACACGCCCGGCGTCGCGCTCTCCGGCGCGGACCCGCTGCTCATCGACCCGGCGGGGTCCGACGGCGTGTTCGGCACGATCGACGACGACAACCGCCCGGGCCCCGGCTCGCCCGCGATCGACGCCGGGAACAACACGCTGCTGCCCAACGACGATTTCGACATCGACGAGGACGGCGACACGATGGAGCAGATCCCGCTCGACCTCGCGGGCAATCCGCGACGAATGGACGACCCGGACGTGCCCGACACGGGCGTGGGGGATGCGCCGATCGTCGACATCGGCGCCTACGAGGCGCCGGGCGACGTCGCGAAGCCCTGCCCCGGCGACACCAACGGCGACAACGTCGTCGACTTCGCCGACCTCAGCGCCGTGCTCAGCGACTTCGGTCAGACGGGCGTCGGCATCCCCGGCGACGTCAACGGCGACGGCGAGGTCGACTTCGCCGACCTGAGCATCGTGCTCGGCGCGTTCGGGACGGTCTGCGACTAAAGCCCGCTCGCCCGGCGCGGCGGGCGCCGGCGCAACGAAACGCGGCCCGGACTGGTCCGGGCCGCGTGGGTGGCGATCGTGTGTCGGTGCGAGCGCGTCAGGGAGGATGCGCCGCGCTCGCGCCGCGATTCAGGCGGATTCGACTTCCTGCTTGCCCTCGATGAAGCCCGAGAGCTTGCGGGCGCGGACGGGGTGCTGGAGCTTGCGGATGGCCTTGGCCTCGACCTGGCGGACGCGTTCGCGGGTGACCTTGAAGA
>RECZ01000008.1 GCA_007693765.1 Phycisphaerales bacterium
CTCCTTCTCCATCGGGCCGATCGACGACGCCGCCACGTGCCCGTGAGTGTCTGACGCTTGAGTTGAGTGGAGACCGGCCGTCTCGCAATACGACGGGCGGTCCTTCCCGCTGTGCGGCCCGAATGTACAGACGCCGGATGTGGGGATCAAGAATAAACACGTAAAGTTTTAAATATGACAATCCAGGTCTCCGCTTTCCTCATGGCCGGACTGTGTTCGGGATCAAGCGCCGCGCTGGCGGGCCGTTTAGCGTGTAAACTACGGGTCCATATGCCCGCCAAAGCCACCCCCGACACCACGACCAACCACCAGCAAGAGCGCGAGTACGTGCTCGCGACCCTGCGCGCCGAGGCCGACGCCGTGGCCCGCGTCGCCGAGCTCCTCGGCCCCGAACTGCACGAGGCCATCGACCTCATGGCCCGCAGCGTGGAAGTGGGGGGGACGGTCTTTGTCGCCGGCATCGGCAAGTCGGGGCTGATCGGCAAGAAGATCGCCGCGACCCTCGCTAGCCTCGGCGCCCCCTCGCACGACATCCACCCCGTGGACGCCATGCACGGCGACCTCGGGCGCATCCGGCGCGTCGACTGCGTGCTGGCGCTCTCGTACTCCGGCGAGACGGAAGAAGTGGTCGCGCTCGCCTCCGTGCTGCGGCAGGACGGCGTGCCCGTCGTCGCCCTCACCGGCGGCGCCAAGGACAAGCCCAACGCCCTCGCGAAACTGGCCAGCGTGCACCTCACCGTCGGCGCCGTCGAGGAGGCCTGCCCCCTGACGATGGCGCCCACCAGCAGCACCACGGCCACGCTCGCGCTCGGAGACGCCCTCGCCCTCGCCGTGAGCCGGCGCCTCTCCCAGCGCGCTGAAGACTTCCACAAGCGCCACCCCGGCGGCGGCCTCGGCGGCCTGCTCCGCCCGGTCACGGACATCCTGCGCTTCGTCGTTGGCCGCAACCTGCCCGTCGTGCCCGACACGCTCAGCGTCGACGACGCCCTGCGCCGCTCCAGCGAACTCGGGCGGCGCCCCGGGGCGATGATCCTCGTCGACGACGCGGGCGTGATGACCGGCCTCTTCACCGACGGCGACCTCCGCCGCCTCGTGCTCGCCAGCGTCGGCGACGTCGAGGCCGCGATGCAGCGCCCGATCGCCGATGTGATGACCCGCTCCCCCCGCACGCTCACCGGCGATGCGCTGGTGCGCGACGCCGCCCGCCTCTTCCGCGAGCACCGGCAGGACGAGATCCCCGTCGTCGATGCACAAGGAAAGCCCCTGGGCGTGCTGGACGTGCAGGACCTCATCGCCATGCGCATCGTCCGCGACTGATCCGCCGCCGCCGGGCCTGATACGATGCGCCCATGCCCACCCGGCGTGACGAGTCGCGCACTATTTCGATCAGAACGGTCGGCCTGGCCATCGCCGCGGTGATGACGCTCGCCGTCGGCGTGCTGCTGCTCTTCGCGATCACCCGCAGCGACGCCGCCTCCGGAGACGGCGCCCAAACCGGATCGCGCGCGCCAGCCGACATCCTCGGCGCCACCCCCGACGCTCCCGAGCCCGGCGCGGCCGACGAGGGTGTGCTCGCCAGCGAGGACGGCCGCATCGAACTCTTCGATGAAGGCGACAACGTCGTTCAGGTGCTCTCCTACGCGCGCTTCGAGCCGCTCGAGGCCGGCCGCTTCCGCATCGCCTCGCCCCGCGCGCTCGTGCGACTCGAAGGGGGCTGGACGGCCGAGGTGCGGGCCGAGTCGGGCCAGTTGCTCCAGCGGCAGTCGCGCCGCGAGCCCGAGTCCGGCTGGTTCCGCGGCGACCTCCGCGTCTTCCTCTACGACCGCCCCATCGAAGAGATCGACGCCGCCCCGGAGCGCCGCCCCGAGCCCGCCGTATCGCTCTTCACGGAGTCGCTCTCGTTCAACACCGTCATGGGCGAACTGCGCATGCCCGATGCGGTGCGCATCGTCGCCGACGGCCTGACCTATGAAGGCCGCGCCGTCACCATTGTGTTCAGCGAGCAGGACCGCAAGCTGCTCTATCTCCGCATCGACGAAACGGATTACCTGCGCTTCGAGGCCGATCAGCGCGCCGACGCCGAAGGCCGCGCTGACACCGGACGTCGGGCCGACGCCGCGACGGCCCCCGCCGAGCCCGACGATTCCTTCGAAACCGAGCCGCGCGATGTGCTGTACCGAGCCGTGCTCGACGGCCCGGTGCGCCTCGCCAACGGGCCGCGCGTCGTCGACGCCGACCGCCTCGAATTGTGGGCGCGCACGCGGGGCGGGTCGTTCCCCGCCGGCGCGATCCGCGATCTCTTCACCGACGCCGCGCCCCGCCCCGATGCGCCGTCCTCAGGGCGTGCGTCCGCCCCCGGTGCCGGATCCGGCGCCGCATCATCCGGCCCCAACGACCCCGTCACCCTCACGTGGAACGGCGCGACGGAGGTGCGACCGCTCGAGTCGCGCCCCAGTGAACTCGCGCGCGACCATCTCTTTGCGCGCTTCTCCGCCTCCGGTGCGGCGCCGGTGCGGGTGCGTGATTCCTCCATCGACGCCTACGCCGACGCCCCCAGTCTCGAGTACGGCTTCACCTCGCGTCGACTCCTGCTCTCCGGCAGCGGGCCGCGCAGCGTGGTTATGCGCCTCGTGAACCGCGGCGAAACGCACTCCTCACGGTTCGACGCCGACCTCGGCGAGGGCCTCGCGTGGATCAGCGGCGCCGGCGCCCTCCGCGCCATCGGCGATTCCGCCCACACAGCCATCGGCGAGGAGCCGGCGCCGCGCGACATCTCCTGGCGCGGCCGCGCCGACATGCGTTTCGACGACGCCGACGGCCGCATCGCGCTGCGCGAGGCCCGCTTCACCGACGGCGTGCTCGCGCGCGAGAGAGACGCCTCCGTCAGCGGCGAGTCGATGCGCATCGAGTTCGCAACCGCGCCGGGCGACACGGTCTCGATCACTCGCGTCGTCGTCGATGACAACGCCCGCGCCGACGCCGGCCCAGACGGGCGCCTGACCGCCGACCGCATCGACGTCGCTTTCCGCGATGCCCCCGAAGCCC
>RECZ01000091.1 GCA_007693765.1 Phycisphaerales bacterium
GGGGAATCGGGGGGATTTTGCTTGGTTGGGTCGTGGGGGGGTGGTACGTTTGGGCGTCGCGCCCGGCGTGGTGTTTGCGCGGGGTGGTGCGGCGCGTTGGGAGGATGAGCGATGAAGTCGATTGCGTTGATCGGTTGTGTCGGGGCGGTGTGCGCGTGCGCGGCCGTGGGCGGCGTGTGCGAGCCGGAGTGGAGAGCGTTGACGGGCCCGACGGGGACGGGCACGACCGCGCCGGTGTTCGCGCTGGCGGTGTACGACCCCGGCATGGGGCCGCGGCTGTACGTGGGCGGGAGTTTCGGCTCCGCTGGTGGTGTGACCGTGAATCGCATTGCGCGGTGGAACGGCGCTTCGTGGGCGGCGTTGCCGGGCGTTGACACGCCGGGCGTCAGTGGCACGGTGAACGCGCTGGCGGTGTACGACGACGGGAGCGGGCCGGCGCTGTACGTCGGCGGCGCGTTCACGGAGGCGGGCGGCGTCACGGTGAACAGGATCGCGCGATGGAACGGGGCGTCGTGGTCGGCGCTGTCGTCGCCGGGGGGTGTGGGCGTCCCGTCGGGCGTGATCACCGCGATGACGGTGCACGACGATGGGAACGGGCCGGCGCTGTACGTCGGCGGATCGTTCGCCACGATCGGGGGCGTGACGGCGAACGGCGTGGCGCGGTGGGATGGATCGTCGTGGTCGGCGCTCACCGGGCCGGGCGGCACAGGCGTGAGCGGGAGCGTGATGGCGCTGGCGGGGCACAACGACGGGAACGGCGCCGCGTTGTACGTGGGGGGGAGTTTCGTCACGGCCGGCGGGGTGACGGTTTCGGATATCGCGAAGTGGGACGGCGCTGCGTGGTCGGCGCTGCCGGGGCCGGGGGGCGTCGGCGTGAGCGGCGGGTTCGGATCGGTGCAGGCGCTGGCGTCGCACGACGACGGGAACGGGCCGGCGCTGTTTGTCGGGGGCGGGTTCGCCAGCGCTGGCGGCGTGGAGGCGCACGGCGCAGCGCGGTGGGACGGCGCTTCGTGGTCGGCGATGTCGGGCCCGTCGGGCAACGGGATGCTCGGCTCGCAGGAGGTCGCCGTGTACGAGTTCGCGGTGGTGGATGACGGGTCGGGGCCGTCGCTCTTCGCGACGGGCGAGTTCGATGTCGCCGGGGGTGTGCAGGTGAACGGGATCGCGCGGTGGCGCGGCGCCGGTTGGTCGGCGCTGGAATGGAAAGGGGGCGTCGGCGTCGGGGACACGATCGCGGTGCACGCGATGGCGCAGTTCGACGACGGCGAGGGGCCGGCGCTCTTCGCGGGCGGGCTGTTCTTCGGCGTGGGCGACCCGGACGTGCCGCTGATGGTGAACCGGATCGCGCGGTGGGCGTGCCACGTGGAGAGCGCGTGCCCCGGCGATTACAACGGTGACAACGTGGTGGATTTCGAGGATCTGAGCATCGTGCTGGGGGATTTCGGCGGGGCGTACGGCTTTGACGATCTGAGCGCGGTGCTGGCGAACTTCGGCGAGGATTGTGGGTGATGGTGTGAAACGCTCCCGAGGCCGCGTTCGTATGGTTGTGGGGCCGTCGGACAGGGCGGTCGGCTTCGGGAGGATTGCGGGATGCTTGAGATCATGCTGTGGGTCGTGACACCGTGCTTGATGATCGCCGGCATGACGATCGGCATGGTCGAGTCGACGCGGATTGTGTTCGCCAGGGCTCGGCGGACGCGCGATGCGAAACGTGTCGAAGTTTGGCTTCGGGCGTGGTGGGTGTTTCTGCCGCTGACCCTGCTCTTCTCGATCATGACCAGCGGCATGCTGACCATGATGTGGTGGCCCGGAGCCCTGGCGTGTTCGCTCCTCTCGACGATTGTGGTGGCCGCAACGACGGGGTCGCCGCGTGTCGTCGTGTTCACGTTCGTGGGGTTTGCGCCGTTGACGCTCACGCAATTTGTATTCGAGACATCTGGCCCCTATCGGAACGCGCGTATCGATCCGTTATTGATCTGGCTGGGTCTGACGGCGTGTTCGATCGGGTTTCTCGTGCTGGCGTACGGGGTGGGGCTTCGGTCTTGGGCGCGTCGGGTGTTTCCGCCGGCCGTGTGCCCGGAGTGCGGGTACGACGTGCGCGGCCTGCCGCACGACGTCTGCCCGGAGTGCGGGACGGAGGGGGTGGTGGCGCAGGTCGTTCAATGAAGAGCACTACACAGCCTTTGGCTGTGGAGTGGCGCCCGGAGGGTGATCGTTGCGCGGGTCGTGTGATCGGCACGCCTGCCGCTTCGCGGTCAGGCGTGGCACCCCCAGAGAGTCGTATCACGCCAAGAGATGATGTGTCGCCAACTCTTTCTGGGCGCCACTACTCCCCAACGGTGAGTAATGGTTGCGTGTTCGTTGCGGGGGGGTGTTCGGCACGCTTGACGGGGCGCGAATCACACTTTGGGTGATCAACCACTACTCCCCTGCGGGGAGTAGTGGCACCCGGAGAGTAGTGGCGGCGGCTTTCAGCTTTCGGGTTGATCGACGAGCAGCAGGGGGCGGCGGAGGATCACGATGTTGTTGATGGGGCCGTAGGCGCCGGCTTCAACGGTGATGGTGAGCGTGCGGCCGCGGGCGGGGACGCTGATGTCAGCGGTCGGGCGGTTCATGTGGAGGCGTTCGCGCAGGACTTCGCGGCCGTCGATGGAGACGATGAGTTCGCAGTCGCCCCAGGGCCAGGCGTCGCGGGGCATCTCGGCGACGGCGCCGAAGCGTGTGGCGCCGGGGGGCAGGTCGTAGTCGACGCGCATGGGGCCGGGGAAGCGGATGTCGTGGGCGCCGAGCACGACGGGCGGGGCGCCGTCGGCGGGTGTGACGGTGTGGGCGGGGTCGAAGACGCGGCGGTCGGCGAGCGCGGTTTGTGCGGCGGGCGTGATGGCCGCGAGCGGGCGCAGGCGGGCGGCGTCGGGGACGACGGCGCGGACGGTGCTGATGGTGGTGCGGACGTGGCGCGAGTCGGTGACGCCGAGCGCGAGCCACTCGCCGCCTTCGGCGCGGAGGGTGATGAGGCGGGCGGCGGCGCCGTCGTCGAGCCAGACCATGAGGCCGGAGGCGGGGCGCGGCGGGTTGGCGACGGAGGCGGCGAGCACGCGCTGCGCGGGCACGGAGACGACGCCGGCGTCGCTCTCGATCTCGGCCTCGGCGCCGAGGCCGAGGATGAAGCCGGTGAGCACGTCGTTGTTGGTCAGCAGCAGCGCATCGCGGAGGTGGGCGTCGGCGCCGAGGCGGCCGTCGAAGAGCGCTTCGCCGTTGCTCCGGAACACGACGCGGGCGATGTCGTCGAGCGGGAAGGACATCTGCCCGAGCAGGGGGTGGCGCCAGAGGACTTCGTCGTCGTCGGAGGGCGTGACGGCGTGCTCGCCGGGGAAGCGGCGGCCGTCGACGAGCTCGATGAGGCCGGGGCGTCGGGCGCGCGAGCGCGCTGGGAGTTCGCGGTCGGAGGTCTGTGTGGGCAGCATGGCCGCGACGCTGCGCAGCTCGACGCTGCGGCGGCGCCCGGTGTCGTCGAGGTAGGCGATGCGCTCGTCGTCGAGCGCGAGGAGGGTGATGGTCTGGGCGCGGAGGTCGAGGTCGAGCAGGGCGCGGCGGTTGGCGGGGTTGGGTGATTGCGCGACGGCGTGGGCGGCGCAGAGGGCGAGCGCGAGGATGGCGCTGGCGAGTGTGCGGCGGCGTGGCTGGAGCGCGGTGTGGGGCATTTTGATTGGGGGTGGTGAGAGGGAAGAGGTAGGGGGGAGGAAGTTGCAGAGCATGGCTACCGCTGCGCGGAAGCCATGGCACACGAGGAAGAGGGGGAAAGGAAGAGGAAAGAAGCAGAGGTTGAGTAGGTGACGGGCGGGACGCCCGTCCCACTAGGTGGGGTAGGGAAGAGAAGAAGGGAAACGTCGAAGGTGGTGGTCGGGGGTGTTTCCGGGGGGTGTTTCCGGGGGTTACTTCTGGAAGATCGGCAGATATCGCTTGGGCATTTGGAGGACGATAAGAGCCATCGCTGTGCCGTATGCGGGGCCGGCTTGGCGGTCTTCCCATGCGCCGGAGGGTTCCTGGGTCTCGATGAGCTCCTCGCGGATGGCGGGCCACCACTGGGCCCAGTGCTCGCCGCCGGCGAGGTACATGGTCTGCACGGCGTAGTAGTGGCCGTAGAAGTAGTGGGACATGCTGCGTCGCTCGGGCGAGGGGAGCGAGGTGCGGATGAGGTATTCGATGCCGGTGTCGATGGCGTCGTCCTCGTAGATGCCGGCGTAGAAGAGGCTGGCGACGCCGGCGGCGCTGCGGGGCGGGGCGCTGCGGCCGCCGCCGGTGAGTTGGTAGCGGAAGCCGCCGTCGGTGTTCTGGCAGCGGCGGACGTACTCGACGGCGTTGTCGATGGTTTCGCGGGGGATCTCGATGCCGGCGTTGCGGGCGCTGCGCAGGGCCATGATCTGGCAGATGGTGACGGAGACGTCGGCGTCGTAGGGGACGGGGTTGTAGCGCCAGCCGCCCTCGTCGTTCTGGCTCTGGATGATGACGCGGCAGGCCTTGATGAGCGCGTCGCGGAGGCGCGCGGACTGCGCGGTGTCGGGGCCGCCGGCGGTCATGCCGTAGATCTCGCCGAGGAAGAGCGTGCCGAAGCCGTGACCGTACATGGGGCCGTGGCTGGTGTCGGCGGCGAGGAGGCCGGTCTCGGTCATGCTGTTGAGGACGAACTCGAGGCCGCGTTCGACGGCGGCGCCGTACTCGCCGCGCCCGGGCAGGTGGCCGTCGGACATGAAGGCGATGCACGCGAGCGAGGTGATGGCGACGTTGCGCGGGTAGCGCCCGCTGCCGAAGGAGCCGTCGGGGTTCTGGCTGGAGGCGAGCCACGAGAGGCCGCGGCTGATGGCGGCGTCGAGGGCGGGCGTCATCTCGTTTTCGAGGATGGTGTTCTCGGCGCTGGAGCGCTCGGTCTGGGGCGCGGCGATGTCGGCGGGGGGGCCGATGTCTTGTGCGCCAGCGGCGAGGGTGAGGGCGCAGGCGGCGGTGGCGGTGAAGAGTGCGCGGAGTGTGTGCGGAGTGGAGGGGGGGGAGGACACGGGCGGGACGCCCGTGCCACTAGGTGGGGTAGGGGGAGAGGAAGAGGGTTGCGTAGAGGTGGGATGGCGGTGTGTGCGCATGGTGTTCATTCGTCGGACCTCTGCTCGGCGAGACGGCGGTAGTACTCTTCGGTGAGGCTTTCGTAGAGATCGCTGAAGCGGTCGCCCGCGCCCTGGAGGAGCGTGTCGCGCACGCGGTCGGGGAGCGCGCCCCAGGCGGCGCTGCCGACGTCGCGCAGGTCGCGGAGGCGTTCTTCCTGACGGCCCGGGGGCGTGCCCTCGCCGGGTTGGGAGCCGGCCTGCTGGGAGTCGGCGTCCTGCTGCGCGCCGTCGGGTTGGCCGGGGCGCGGCGTGGGCTGTTGCTGCTGTTGCGCATCGCTTTGTGAAGATGAGCCCTGGCCGGACTGGCCTTGCTGTTGTTCGGCGCTGGCGATGAGCGTGTCGAGCCGGCGCAGGATGTCTTCTTGGATGCGCTGCGTAGCGACGCCGGGGTCGGCGGCGTCGGCGAGACGGAACGCGGCGTCGGCCATGAGGCGCACAGCCTCGGCGAAGGCGTCGCTCAGTTCTTCGCCGCGGAGACGGCGGTCGAGTTCGAGTTGGGCGGCGTCGGGGGCGGCGACGGGCGGCGCGTCGTCGGGTTGGGCGTCTTCGTCTTTGTCGTCGCGCTCGAGGCCGAGGAGGTCGTCGAGGTCGGGGAGGGGGTCGGCGCGGCGGTTGGTTTCGCCGACGCCGTCGGGGGGCGGTTCGTGGTCGTCGTGGCCGGGGTGCGCGAGCGCGAGGGATGTGGAGAGGAGGAGGGCGAGAGCGCAAAGGAGGGATGTGGCTTTGGATATTGCGCTGTTGGGTATCCGGCATGCTTGCCGCTGCGCGGTCAAGCATGGCGCCCTTGTCGCGGTCGAACGTTGTGTTCTTGTCATGACGCGGCCTCGGCGGGGGGTGGCTCGGGCGCGGGTGATTCTTCGGGTTGGTCGGGGTCGGGCGCGGGGGTGAGGTCGGGGGTGGGGCCTTGGCCGCGTCGTTGCATCTGGTTGATGATGCTCTCGCCGATCTCGGCGAGCGAGCGTTGTTCGCGTCCGATGCGTTCGACGGCGTCGCGCGTGGGGCGGGCGGGGGCGTCGGCGATGGCGCGGGTTTCGGTCATGACGTGCGACTGGATCTCGCGGAGGAGTTTGAGTTCGGCGATGGGTGGGATGAGGGGCTGTTCGTCCTGCCCGCCGCCCTGTCCGCCGCCGCCGCCACCGCCGCCGCCGAAGTCGCCCTCGTCCTGCTGCGTGTCCTGGAGCGCGGTGAGGAGGCTGATGAGCGTGGCGATGGCGCGTTGTTGATCGGGGATGGCGGGGGCGGGCTCGCCGGCGCGGAGGGCGTCGCCGGCGCGCTGGGTGGCGCCGTCGAGCCGCTGGTGCGCGAACTCGAAGATGCGGGCCTCGGCGAGTTCGCGGGTGCGGGTGAGCATCTGGGCGAGGTCGGCGCGGACGCCGATCTGCTCTTCGCCGAGCGCGCGGACGGTGGCGCGGTCGCGCCGGTTGAGCTCGGGCGCTTCGGCGTAGGGCGCGGTCTGGTCGCGGAGGCTTGTCTGGCGTTCGAGGAGGCGCGCGTACTCGCGGCGGAGCTCGGCCTGTTTTCTGGCCTGCTCGAGCTGCTGCTGCTCCTGCTGGATGCGCTGCGCCTCGCGCTTGGCCTCGATGAGGCGGTCGAGGCTGTTCTGCTCGTGGGCGCGGATGCGCGGGGCGTCGGGGTCGGCGCGGCGCAGGCCGGTGATGGCCTCGATCTGCGCGGCGGAGGCGCGGCTGATGATGCGGGCGACGGGGGCGAGCTCGCGCCCGCTCATGCGGGCGAGGTCGAGCACGCCGAGCGTGTTGCGGTTGAGCCGGATCATGCCCTCGTCGAGCGCGAGCAGGGGCGCGCCCGCGGCGACGGCGGCGTCGAGGCGCGCAAGCTCGGTCTCCTGCTGGGCGATGAGGGTGTCGAGCGATTCGATGAGGCTGTCGAGCACGCGCCGGAGCTCTTCCTGACGGGAGCGCTCGCCGCGTTCGAACTCTTCGAGCATGTCGCGGAGCGTTTCGAGCGCTTCCTCCTGCGAGCGCCCGGCCTCGCTCATCTGGTTGCTCTCGGCTTGATCGGCGGCGCCCTCCATGGTCTGGGTGAGGTTTTCCTCGCGCGCCCGCTGGCCGGCCTGGCGCATGCCGGCGCTGACGGCGGGGTCGTTCTCGCGGAGCTCGTCTGCGCGTTCGGGGAGCTCTTCGGCGAGGCGCTGCGCCTCGTCGGCGAGTTGGCGCTGCTTCTCGACGATGCGCTCGAGTTCGGAGCGTTGCTCCTCGTTGAGTTCGGCGGCGTCGAGGCCGGCGTTCTCGGCGGCGGCGGCGCGGGTCTGTTCGCGCAGGGCCTCCTGCTGGCGGACGAGTTGTTCGACGCGGCGCTGCATGACCCAGCCGTCCTGGCCGGCGTCGAGCATCTCGACGAGGCGGGCGAGCTCGTCGCGGACGCGGTCCTGCTCGTCGCGGGCCTGGCGCTGCTGTTCTTCGTTGAGCGGCGCGCCGTCGGCGGCGTCGGGGTCCTGGGCGCGGGCGTCGGCCATCGCGTCTTCGAGTGTTTGCGAGGCCTGTTCGGAGGCGGCGCGGGCGGCGTCGAGCGCGGTGGCGGCGTCGCGCAGGAGGTCGCGCAGGCGGTCGTCGTCGAGGGCGTTGGTTTCGACGCGCTCGGTGAGGCGTTCAATGGCCTCCTGTTGACGGGCGATGCGTTCGCTGATCTGGGCTTGTGCGCGCCGCGTCTGACGGTCGGAGCCGCGGGCGCGGGTTTGTTCGCGGTTCTCGTCCTGCTGGGCGTCGGCGCGGATGGCGGCCTGGCGCACGCCGGAGAGCTCGGTGCGGATGTCCTCGATGAGCTCGTTCTCGGTGATGATGCGGATGCGCCGCACGGGCGAGATCGTGGGGCCGCGGACGCCGGTATCGCTGGCGAGGGCGTCGGTGGCGAGGGCGTTGAGCCAGAGTTCGTCGCCGGGGCGGAGGCCGAGGGTGGCGAGGTCGAGTCGTGCGCGGACGCGGAGCGCGCGTTCGCCGGCGGCGTCCTGCGCGACGACTTCGACGGGTTCGTCGTCGGGTTCGAGCGCGCCGCCGGGGCCGCTGGGCTCGCGCTCGCCGGCGGGGCGGGCGTGGCGGCGTTCGATGGCGACGCGGATGAGGCCGACGTCGTCGCGCCCCTCGCCGACGACGTCGAGCACCGCGGTCGCGAGGACGGCGATGTCGTTGGCGGGCTCGGTGATGGTGGCGGCGGGGGGTCGGTCCTGCGCGGCCTCGAAGCGGTAGACGGCCTCTTCGACGGACTCGATGCCGAACTCGTCGGCGAGCGCCACGGGGAGGCGCAGCGATTCGTCGAGCGTCCAGCGGAGCGTCCACTCTTCGCCGCGGAGGTCGTACTCGACGCCGGCGCCGGGCGCGCCGGGGCCGAAGGTGCGCATGAGCCAGACGGTGTCGCGGGCTGGGTTTTCGGGGGTTGGGAGTGGTTTGTTGAGTGTGAGCGTGAGTTCGATGTGCGAGCCGGCGAGCGCGGGCGGGGCGAGGGCGCGTTCGTCCATGCCCGGGCCCATCTCGAGGCGCTGTGGGGCGCTGAGGAGGTGCGGAGCGTCGTCGTTGAGGATCAGCGCGAGGCGGCGGGCGTACTCGGGCGGGGTGATGCGGGCCTGTGCGCGGAGGACGCGCGGCGGGTCGATGAGGCGGATGCGCTTCCAAGGTGTTTCGTCGTCGGCGGTGCGGAGGCGGTACTCGATGGCGTGGGCGTCGGTTTCGAGGAGGCGTTCGAAGAGGGCGCCGCGGGATGCGTCACCGTCGCGGGAATCTATGAGTTCGACCTCGCGGCGCTGGTAGGTGAGCAGGTCGGTGCGGATGGGGCCGGGGCGGCCGTCGGCGTCGATGAGTCGGTGCTGGGCGACGACTTGTGTTGATTCGAGGTCGCGGTTGGATTTGGTGACGGCGGCGCGGAGGGGGAGGGCGGCGCCGCGGGGGTGGACGGCGAGGCCGGTGGCGTCGGCGACGCCGGTGCGTTTGGGCCACTCGGCGGCGCTCCACGGGGCGACGGCGCGGGCGGCGCCGATGAAGGCGAGCTGCGGGTTGAGGAGGGCGACGAGCGCGCAGGCGGCGGCGACGCCGGCGAAGACTGCGCCGGCGCGCACGGCGCGTTTGGGGTTGACGACGCCGTGGGCGTCGTCGTCGTTCCACGACGCGGCGATGTCGCGCACGGCGCGGTCGGCGAGGGCCTTGGAGACGGGGCTGCCGGCGTCGGTCGGCGCCGCGGCGGCGGTGCGGGAGGCGTCGCCGCTGCGCGCGAAATCGACGGCGCTGGCGAGGCGCCCCGCGAGTTCGGGGTGGAGGCGTTCGAGGCGGAGCGCGATGGTGGTGAGCGAGGGCCGGAAGGCGATGGCGAGCGCGCCGATGCGCCATAGGGCGACGGCGAGAACGCCGACGCCGACCGCCAAGTGCAGGGCGCGGATCCACGCGGGGAAGCGGAGCGCGAAATCCATCGCGCCGAGGACGAGCAGCGCGCCGAGGACGGCCGCGAGGATGACGAGCGCGCGCTGCGCGAGCAGCAGCGTGAGGGCACGCGAGCGCACGCGCCGGAGCGCGCCGACGACGGCGTCGATGTCTCGGGGACGGTGCATCGTGTCCTTTCGACGTGCCGGGGGGGCGGATGTTCGCCCGTGGAGAGGGTAGGGGGCGGGTGGGCGGCGCCGCGGCGGGCCGCTTCGAGCGTGTTTCCCCGCGTGGTTGTGGCTCAGATGAGGCGGATGAACTTGCGCCCGACCCATTCGAGGGTGAGCAGGAGAACGACGATCAGGAGCGCGAGGGGGGTGTCCCAGAGGGGCTCGGAGCGCTCGGTGAGGATGCGGATCTGGCGGTTGGGCAGGTGCTCGGGGAGCGTGTCGAGTTGTTCGGGCGCGAAGACGCGCCCGCCGGTCTCGCTGCTGAGGCGAGCGAGGAGGGCGTGGTCTGTCTCGGGGTTGCGGAGTTCGTCGTCGGGGAGTGCGACACTGGCTTCGGCGCTGAGGTTGAGGGCGGTGAGGCCCGGCTCGGCGACGCGCAGGGACCACTCGCCCGGCTCGGGCGGGAGCCAGGTGATGGAGAAGGCGCGGTGCAGGCCGTCGGCGCCGGTTGCCGCGTGCGGGCGGAGGGTGAGTTCGGCGACGGGCGGGGCGTCGTCTTCGCCGGGGCGCGGCGCGCGCTGGGCGCGGACGCTCACCGAGGCGTACCCGGTGTCGATGAGGGATTGGTCGAGGAGTTCGACGCTGATGCGCACGGGCTGCTCGACGACGCTGCGGCGTGGCGAGACGTTGATGGTCGCGAGTCTCCCGGAGCGCGCGAGGCTCTCGCGCCCGAGCAGGCGGATCATCTGCAGCCAGAAGCGTTCGGGGAGGAGTTCGCCGCGCCCGTAGCGCCAGCGCCAGATCTCGTCGGTGGCGACGTAGAGCACGCGTCCGGCGCCGTAGCGCATGGAGAGGAGCAGCGGCCACGCGTCGCGCTGGTCGTCGGCGCGGACGGGGTGGGCGAGGGCGAGGACCTCGGTGGCGGGCTTGAGCGATTCGGGGGTGAAGCGCTGCGTCCATTGCAGGCGTGACCAGCCGGCGTCGGGGTCGGCGAGGTCGCTGGGCCAGGGGTTGTCGGTGTCGCCGCTGAGTTGGAGGACGCCGAGTCGCTGGGCGAGGGCGCTGGGGCTGATGACGACGGGCGTGGTGACGCTCTGGCCGGCGCCGCCGACGGGGTTGACGGGCAGGAGGTCGGCGAGGGGCGCGTTCCACCAGCGTGAGGGCGTGGCGCCGGGGCCGCCGATCCAGATGAGACCGGCGCCGCGGATGGCGATGTGCTCGCGCAGATGCTCGAGTTGCGTGGAGGTGAAGACCTCGGGTGAGACGTCGCCGAGGAGGATGGCGTCGTACTCGGCCCACGCCTCGGGGGAGTCGGGCAGGGCGTCGATCTCGACGTCGCCCTCCTGGAGGTAGCGCCGGTCGGGGGCGAGCATGAGCGTGGAGGCGACGATGGAGCGCTCGCGGATGAGCAGGTTGCGGAGGTATCGCTGCTCCCAGCGGGGGTAGCCGTCGATGTAGAGCACGCGCATGGGGCGGTCGATGAGCTCGATGGCGAACTCGGCGTGGTTGTTGGCCTCGATGAGGTCGGGCCCGTCGGGGATGAGTTCGACGGCCCATGTCGTGTCGCCGGGATCGGTGGGTTTGTGGGTGAGCACGACGCTCTCGGTCTGGTCGCCGATCTCGACGCGGCGTTCGTCGAGCACGCGCCCGGTGGCGCTCTCGAGCAGGCGGAGGGTGGCGCTCTCGCGGGCGCCGGGCTCGCCGCCCAGACGCTCGATGTCGACGACGACGGGGGCGAGGTCGTTGACGAAGGCGACGCCGGGGCCCTCGGCGCGCCGGATGGCGAGGTCGGCGACGGGGGTGTCGCTGCCGAGGGCGACGGTGTGCACGGGGACGCGCTCCGCCTGCAGGCGGCGCATCACGGCGCGGGGCGTCTCGTCGAGCGATCGCCCGTCGCTGAGGACGACGACGCCGGAGACGGGCCTCGCGGCGGCGCGGCGGAGCGACTGGTCGATGGCGGCGCCGATCATGGTGCGCCGGCCGTCGGGCGCGCCGAGGTTGAACGCGTCGCGGCCGGGCTCGGCGTCGAGGCGCACGTCGGCGTCGTAGGCGCCGGCGTCGAAGTTGAGCCAGACGATCTCTTTTTCCTCAGCGAGGTCGCGCCACATGGGGAGCGCATCGGTGAGGGCGTTGTGCAGTTGCTGCTCGCGGGTGATGCGGCGCCCGTCGTCGGCGCCGCTGGGCGCATCGGGGATGGTCATCGAGGCGCTGCGGTCGATGAGGACCAGCACCCAGTCGCGTTCGGTGGTCTCGTCGTAGCGGACGAGCCTGGGGCCGGCGATGAGCACGACGATGGTGAGGATGAGCAGGGCGCGGGTGGCGCCGAGCGTGGCGCGCATCGCGCGGGCGCCGACGAGCCTGCGGTAGGACCAGTACGCGAAGGCCGCGGCGGCGATCACGACGCCGGCCCACGCCCACGCCGCCAGCGCGCGTTCGAAGCCGAAGGCGACGCCCTCGTCGCCCCAGTTGAGCGAGCCGGTGTCGAGGAGCCAGGAGAAGAAGGCGTTCACGCGGCGGCCCTCCCGGCGGTGCGCGGGCCCGGCACGTCTTCGGCGCGGGCGTGCGAGAAGAAGCGGGCCATGACGGTCTCGGCGAGCGCGACGAGCAGGGCGGCGATGAGCAGCGGGAGGCTGATGGAGGCGCGGCGGTCGTCGGCGCCGAGGGCGGCGGCGGGGGCGTCGGTGTCGAGCCAGCGCACGCTGTTGGTGTTCGACAGGGCGGCGCCGAGGGTCTGGTTGAGCCAGCCCATCACTTCGGGGGCGGTCTGGGCGTCGGTGCGTCCGGCGCGGGTGTCGGGGTTGACGGCGACGAGGCCGCGGGATGCGCCGGCGTCGTCACGGGCGAGGAAAAGGCCAGATCTGCGGACGGGATCGGGGGTTCGACCCGAGGCGTCCACACGCAGCGCCAGGTTCTCCACATGCCCCTGCACGCCGGTGAGGTCGGCGGCGCGCTGGGGCGCGGCGATGGTGGCGCCGGCGGTCTGCGACCACGCGCCGGCAGCCTCGCCCACGCCCTGGCGGGCGATCTCCTGCATGAGGGGGACCATGAGCGGCTTGGCGGGGAGGTCGGTCCAGTCCAGCGCGAGCGCGGAGGCGAGGTAGACGACAAGCCCGCCCCCGGAAGTTGCCCCGGAACCGCCCATGGAGTTGCTCCCGGCTCCGGGTTCCGCGGGTTCTTCGCCGGAGCCGGGGGCGGCGGCGAGCATCCACGCGGCGCCGTCGTTGAGCGCGAGCAGGACGGAGGCGCCGGGGGGGTGCTCATCCACGGGCAGGGCGCGGTGGATGTTGACGGGGCGGACGAGTTCGCCGAGTTCGGCGTGCAGGAGGGCGAGGGCGCCGGAGCGGGGCTGCTCGTCGGCGAGTCGGGCGGGTGTGTCGAACGTGGTGGGCTCGCGGGCGATGCGCCAGCCGAGGCCGAGTTCGCGCGACATGGCGTCGGACCAGAGATGCACGCTGGCTTCCGCGGGGGGCGCGACGAGGACGAGGCCGCCGGCGTGGGCGAAGCGCCCGACGCGGGCCCAGCCGTCGTCGTCGAGGAGGTCGGGGCGGGTGATGACGAGGGCGTCGAGCGAGGCGAGCGTGGCGGCGTCGAGGGCGCCGGGGAGGACGTCGATCATCTCCATGGGCGTGGCGGCGCCGGGCCGGAGGGCGAGGCGCACCCACTCGCCGCCGGTCATGCGGTCGATGCGCGCCGGGCCGCCGAGGCGGCGGCGGTCGACGAGGCCGATGCGGAGGGCGTCGCGCACCTGCACGGGGCGGCGGTGGACGTTGTCGCCGGGGAGGGCGTCCTGGTCGATCTCGGCGATGAGCGCGGCATGCGCGCCGGCTTCGAGCGTGAGCAGGGCGCCGTCGACGACGACGCCGGCCGTGGCCTCGGATTGCCCGGGCGCCCAGCGCACCTCGACGCGGGCGGCCTGCACGGGCGCGCCGCCGGCGCGGGCGTGGGTGACGCCGACGCGCACGGTGGTGACGGCGCGCTCGGCGACGCCGGGGCCGGTGCGCCGGAGTTGCACACGGACCTGCTCGCTGGCGCCGGTGAGCGTGGTGCGCCCGTCGGGGCCGGGGGCGCCGGTGAGGATGATGGGGCGGAGGGGTTCGAGCGCGGTGACCTGCACGTTGGTGCGGGCGATGGTCGCGGGCTCGGCGGCGAGGATACGGAGGCGGCCGTCGGCCGCGGCTGACTCGAGAGCGCGGGGGAGGGGTTGGTTGAGGTCGGCGCTGCCGGCGAGGAAGTCGCTGAGGATGACGACGAGGGCGTCGTCGGAGGAATCGGCGCGGCCGATCTCTTCGCCGATGCGGCGCAGCGCGCCGGGGGTGTCGGCGGCGGCGTCGGTGGGTTCGATGCGCTCGATGAGGGCGCGCACGGCGCCGATGTCGGGCGAGGGGGGGAGGACGATGGTCTGCGCGGGCGCGCCGAGGGTGATGAGCGCGGCGCGGTCGCCGGGGGCGAGGGCGTCGAGGAGTGCGGCGGCGCTCGCCTTGTGGCGGTCGAGGGCGGTGCGGGTCTCGTCGGCGTCGCGCACGCCGGAGGCGAGGGCGTTGTCGATGACGATGTAGACGCTGCGCGTCCCGGCGCCGCCGGCGAAGACGCCGGCGCGCTCGAGCAGGGGGCGGGCGATGGCGGCGCCGAGGAGGAGGATGAGCAGGCAGCGTGCGGCGAGCAGGAGGAGTTGTTCGAGTTGGAGGCGCCGGCGCTGCTTGCGGTAGGCCTCGAGCAGGAAGCGCATCGCGCCCCAGACGATGGGCTTGCGGCGCTGGCGCGAGAGCAGGTGGATGAGGATCGGGATGGCGACGCAGGCGAGCCCGGCGAGGGCGATGCCGGCGTGGAGGAAGGTCATGGGTTGGGCCTCCGGGGGGAGGAGGCGTCAAGTGGGGAGGAGGGGGGCATTAGGCACTGGGCACTCGGCACTCGGGAAGAGTGTGGCGTCGAGGCATCGAGCAGAAGTGAAGACACACCTGCCGCTGCGCGGTCAGGTATGGCGCCCGAAGTAAAGATGTGCGGAGAGAAGGCGCGCGGAGATGTGGCGCTGAGTGTGGGGGTTCGGGTTGGG
>RECZ01000096.1 GCA_007693765.1 Phycisphaerales bacterium
GCGTGTCGGGCGTTCCGGGGGCGGGGGACGTGGGGCGGGTTGAGCGGTTGGCGCGGGCGCACGCCGCGGCGTGTGACGGGTTCGTCTTCGCCGGGGGCGACGACCCGCGCACCGAGCGGTACGGCGAGCCCACGCACCCGCGGGCCAACCCGGTTCACCCGGACAGGCAGGCGTACGAGGAGGCGCTGCTGCGCGTGCTCGACGAGCCGGCCTTTGCGCACAAGCCCGTGCTGGGCGTGTGCCTCGGCATGCAGATGATGGCCCTGCACCGGGGCGGGTCGCTGGTGCAGCACATGCCCGACGAGATCCCCACGCACGCGGATCACATGGACGACCGCGTGCACGAGATCGAGCCGTGCGAAACCCACGCGGCCGTGCGCGGCGGGGCGATCACCAGTTGGCACCGCCAGTGCGTGCGCAGCGCGGGCTCGATGCGCATCGTCGCCCGCGCGCCCGACGGGGTGATCGAGGCCATCGACGACCCGGCGCGGGCGTTCTATGTGGGCGTGCAGTGGCACCCGGAGCGCACCAGGGACGCGGCGTTGGGCGACGACGTGTTCAGGGCGCTGGTGGGGGCGGTGCGCGGGGCGTGAGCGCGTGCCGGCCCCGCTTGTCGTCGCGGCGTACACAGCGTTGGAGGGGGGCGTAGACTGGGCGACATGAACGTCTTCACCGATCCGCCGCGGCTGCCGCTGATCGCGCCGTCGATCTTGTCGGCGGACTTTGCGTACATGGGCGAGGCGTGCGCATCGGTGATGGATGCGGGCGCCGATCTGCTGCATCTGGACGTCATGGACGGCCACTTCGTGCCCAACCTGACCATGGGTCCGGACATGTGCGCCGGCCTGCGCGGGGCGCTGCCCGGTGTTTTTCTCGACGTCCATCTGATGGTCACCGACCCCGGGCAGTACGTCGAAGCGTTCGCGAAGGCGGGGGCGGATCACTTCACGTTCCACGTCGAGGCCGTGCCGAACCGGGCGGACGCCCTGGCGCTCGCGGCCCGCATCCGCGAGCACGGCATGACCGCGGGGCTGGCGATCAACCCGCCGACGGATCGGGCGCGGCTGCTGGACATCGTCCGCCCCGGCGAGTTCGAGTTGCTGCTGGTGATGAGCGTGAACCCGGGCTACAGCGGGCAGGCGTTCATCGCCGAGACGCTCGAGACGACCCGCGCGATCCGGGCGGCGATGGGCCCGGAGCAGCGCATTCAGATGGATGGGGGCGTGAAGCCGGAGAACGCGGCCGCGGTGCGTGAGGCCGGGTGCGACGTGCTGGTGGCGGCGTCGGCGATCTTCGGGAAGCCCCTGGAGGCGTGGGGGGGCGTGATCGGGAGCCTGCGGGCGTGAAGATCCGATAACAAGTTGTATGACGACGCCGGATTGGGGGCCGTACAAAATCCGAACATCACGCAGGAAATCGCTGAAAATCCGCTTGGTTGTTCGCGAGAGCGGTGCTACGCTTCCCGGCTTTGCAGGTGTCCGCGCCCGGCCCGGGGCGACTTGGATGCAGAAACAGGACTACTCCGCGGGCCCAAGGCCTACGCGTTCCATGGCGAAACAAGACCAAATCGGCGTGCTCTTCGTGCGCAGCGGCTCGACCGAGTGGGACGACGCCGGTCGCCTGCAGGGCGAGACCGACCTGCCCCTGAGCGAATCGGGGCGCGGCGTCTTCGCGGCGGGGCTCGACGCCGTGCTCGAACAATCCGACCCCTTCCCGATCGGCGTGGCCCTGCACGCCCCCGACGAGGCCAGCGCCGAGTCGGCCGCGATGCTGGCGATGCGCGCCGGCGTGCGTGCGAAGCGTATCGACGGCCTCGCCGAGATCGACCTCGGGCTGTGGGAGGGACTGCGCTGCGAGGAACTCGAGGAGCGCTACCCCACGGCGTACGGGCAGTGGGTCGAGGACCCGACCTCCGTCACCCCGCCCGACGGGCCGACGCTCGTCGAGGTCGAGGCGCGTCTGCTCGCGACGCTCATCAAGGCGCTGGACCGCCCGGGCCGGCAGGGCGTGGCGGTGGTGTTGCGGCCCTTGTCGTACGCCCTCATGCTGTGCTGGTTGGACGGCGAGGCGCCCAGGCATCTGGCGCAGATGTCCGAGGAATCGCCCGCGTGCGTGTGGGCGACCGTGTCGCGCGAGCGGCTGCGGGCGGCGCTCGAAGCGCTCCGCGCCAACGCGTAAGCCCCCCGGAAGCCGACCCCCGAACGCCGAGCGAGGAACGTGACCATGGCGACGAGCAAGGAGCAGGTCCAGACGACGCAGGCCGCGGGGCGCACGTGGATGGACGTCAAGAGCGGCGGCTCCAACGCCATCCCCGAGGGTCTCTGGCTGCGCTGCCCGCAGTGCGGGCAGATGATCTACCGCAAGCAGATGGAGGCCAACCTCCATGTCTGCCCGGAGTGTGAGCACCATTTCCGCATCAGCGCTTCGGAGCGCGTGCGCCAGCTCACCGATCCCGAATCGTTCGAGCCGATGTTCACCGAGTTGCGCTGCGCCGACCCGCTCTCGTTCGTGGACCGCAAGCCCTACGCCGCGCGGCTGGTCGACGAGCAGCGGCGCACGGGCGAGCACGAGGCCATCAAGGCGGGGCGGGCGTTCATCAAGGGGCGTGCGGCGATGCTGTGCTGCATGGACCTCACGTTCATGATGGGCTCGATGGGCAGCGTGGTGGGGGAGACGATCACCCGGTCGATCGAGGCGGCGATCGACCAGAACCTGCCGCTGATCATCGTGAGTTGCTCCGGCGGGGCGCGGATGCAGGAGTCGGGGCTTTCGCTCATGCAGATGGCCAAGACGAGCGCCGCGCTGGCGCGGCTCGACGACGCGGGCGGGCTGTTCATCTCCGTGCTCACCGACCCGACAACGGGCGGGGTGACGGCGTCGTTCGCGATGCTGGGCGATGTGATCCTCGCCGAGCCCAAAGCGCTGATCGGCTTCGCCGGGCCACGGGTCATTAAGCAGACGATCCGTCAGGACCTGCCCGAGGGCTTCCAGCGCTCGGAGTTCCTGCAGGACGCGGGCCTGGTGGACCGGGTGGTGCACCGGCGCGACATGCGGAGCGAGGTCAGCCGGGTGATCGACTACGCGGGCAAGTGACTGGGGCGTAGACTGCGCGCCATGGCCGGAGCGCAGCAGGAAGCACACACGAACGGGCTCGGTTGGTGGGCGGCGCTGCTCGCGGGGCTGGCGTACGCGTGGCTTATGCTGCTGGCGACGCCGTGGGTGGGGCTGTGGTGGGCGGTGGTGATCGCGCCGGCGCCGCTGATGTGGCTGGCGGCGCGGAGCGTGCGGGCGCGTCGCGACGCGGCGTGGGCGTGCGTGGGGGCGGCGCCCTTGTGGGCGGTGACGCACTGGTGGATATCGCAGATCTCGGCGATGGGGTGGCCGCCGCTGGTGGCGTACCTGTCGCTGTACGCGGGGCTGTTCGTATGGATCGGATCGGCGCTGCGTCGTCGGCTCTCGCCGGCGGCGTTCTGGTGCGCGGCGCCCGTGGTGTGGGTGGGGCTCGAAGCGCTCCGCGGCGAGGTCGTGTTCGACGGCTACGCGTGGTACTTCGCGGGGCACCCGCTGATCGAGGCGCCGGGCCTGGCGCGGGTGGCGTCGTTCGTGGGCGTGTACGGCGTGAGCCTGCTGGTGGCGGCCTTCGCGGCGTGCGCGGCGTACGCGGTGACGGGCGGCGGAGCGCCCCGGGGTCGCATCGTCCCCGCGGTGTGCGCGCTGGTTGTGCTGGGCGCACTGGAGGCGGGGCTGCGTCTCCTGCCCGACCCGCCCGCGGGTGACCCGCTGCGCGTGGCCGTGGTGCAAACGAACGTGCCCCAGAGCGTGCGGATGCAGTCGTCGCACGAACGGAAGATCGATGACTTCGTGCGCATGCTGGAGTTGACGGTGATCGCCCGCGACGCCCCCCCGGAAGGCCCCCCGGACGGAGCCCAGGGCGTGGGCCTGTACGTGTGGCCGGAGACGATGTTCACCGGCATCGCGCTGGGCAACGAGAGCGCCCGCGTCGAGGAGGAGGCCGCGCTGGCGTTCCCCGACGGCATGCCGAGCACCGCGCTGCGCGACGCGACGCTGGAGCTCAGCGGCACGCTGGGCGGTGCGCCGTTGCTGGTGGGCGCGATCGGGTACGACGGGCTGCGGCTCCGGTTCGACGACGATGGCTTCCTGCAGCGCGACGCCGACGGGCGCTTCAACAGCGCCTTTGTGGTGCGCGACGGGGTCGTCGAGGATCAGCGGTACGACAAGGTGCACCTGACGCCCTTCGGCGAGGTGATGCCGTACATCTCGCGCAGCAAGTGGCTGGAGTCGCGCCTGCTGGCGCTGGGCGCGCAGGGCATGGCGTTCGATCTCTCGCCCGGGCGCGAGGCGCTGGCGCTGCGACTGGAGCGCGAGGGCATCGGCGTCGCGACGCCCATCTGCTTCGAGGCGAGCGCGGCGGGCGTGGTGCGCCGACAGGTCTTCTCGGGGGGCGAGCGCCGGGCGCACCTGATCGTGAACCTCACCAACGACGGCTGGTTCGGCGGATCGGGGGCGGGGCGGATGGCGCACCTGCAGGCCTCGCGCTGGCGCGCGGTCGAGACGGGCACGCCCGCGGTGCGGGCGGCGAACACGGGCGTGTCGTGCGTGATCGACGCCCGCGGGCGGGTGCTGGCGCTGGGGCCGGACGGTTCGAGCCGCACGTGGGGGGTCGACGGCGTGCTGGTGCGCGATGTGCCCACGGCCGCGCCCGATGCGCGGACGCTCTACATGCGGACTGGCGATGCGCTGGGCTGGATGTGTCTGGCGTTGACGGCGCTGGCGTGCGCGGCGATGCTCGTGCCTTCGCTCGTCCAGACCATCGAACGCCGCCGTCGCGCGCGGCGTACCGGAGAACGGCATGACGCGTAGCCCCCGCCATCGACGAATCGTCCCCACGCCGTGGCGTGCGGCTCGCTGGGCCCTCATCGGCCTCACCGCGGCGGGCGCCGCGCTGGGCGCGGGGTGCGCGGGTGGTGCGGGCGGCGCCGATAGGCTGGCCTACGCCGATCCCGTGGCGCGTTCGGCCATGCGGGAGCGGGCGATCGCGATGCTCGTCGACGCCACGGCCTCGCCGGACGCGATGGCCCGCGCCAACGCGATCGAGGGCCTGCAGCCCGCGCCGGGGCGCGTCGTGCCGCTGGCGATCGCGGCGCTGAACGACCCGAACCTCGGCGTGCGGTTCGTCGCGGCGATGACGCTGGGCGAACTGCGGGCGCAGGAGGCGACCGAGGCCCTTCGCCCGCTGTTGCGCGACGCCTCGCCCATGGTGCAGGCCGCGGCGATCTTCGCCATGACCCGCGTCGGCGCGAGCGTCGACCCCACGCCCCTGGGGACGATGCTGCGATCGAGCGACCCTCGGGTGCGCTCGAACGCGGCGTTCGTGCTGGGCAAGATCGGCAACGCCTCGGCCGTGCCAATGCTGCGCGCCGTCGCCGACGAGCCGGCGCCGCTGGGCGTGCGCGCCGAGGACAAGCTCTTCCGTTTGCAGGTCGCCGAGGCGCTGGTGCGTCTGGGCCGCACGGACGCGATCCACGCGGTGCGGGCGGCGCTCTACCCGTCGGAGCAGGACGGCGTGGAGGCGGCGGTGCTGGCGGCGCAGATCATCGGTCAGCTCGAGGACCGGCGCTCCGTCGCCGTGCTGGTGACGCGGATCAACGACCGCGTCTCGGCCGGGCGCGAGTACCTGATGCCGGCGGAGATGCGGCTGGCCGCGTCGCTGGCGCTGGCGCGCATGGGCTACCGCGACGGGGCGTACGTCGCCGACGAGCACGCCGAGAGCCCGGACCCGGTGCTGCGGTCGCAGGCGGCGTTCGTCTACGGCGAGACGGTTCGCGTGAACGAGCTGTGGAAACTGGAGCGGATGCTCTCCGACCCCGAAGAGATGGTGCGCGTCAGCGCCGCGGCCTCGGCGCTGCGGGCGATGGAGCGCCTCGACACGGGCAACTGAGCCCGAGTGGGACTGGGGGGCCGAGCAAAACTTGGTCATCACGCGCGGGCGTGCGGCGTGCCGCGTGCGGGATTCTGGCCCGGGAAGGGGGGCGACGTGGGTGCGCATCGGGGGGAACCCGGGCCCGGCGGGTGCGCCCCGGCTTGACGGACACGCCGGGGGTGGGGTATCACCACGCGGCAAGGGCGGAACGGTGGGACGTTTGGTCCGCTGGGTCGGCGCTGCGGCGCGGGTCCGACGGCGGCCCCATCCGGCGTCGCCGGCTCCTCTCTTGCGATGACCGAGAGCAACCGGAGCAGCCTCCCCCCGTACAGACCCGCACCCGACGCGACTTCACGCCCCGGACGACGCACGCCCGGCGCATCCCTCCCCGAGGTCGCCTCGGATTTCACGCCCCGTAGAGACGGAGAGCCCGCCTGTGCATCCTGTGACGAAGGTTCTGGTCGTGTTGGCCGCCCTGCTGAGCATCGCCCTGGCGGCGCTCACGATCGCGTTCACGGCGAACGCGGAGCGGCTGCGAGGCGATTTCGTGAACGAGCGCGAAGCGGCGCAGGCCGCGCGTGACGCGGCGAGCCGCGACATGTCCGCGCACAGCGAGGAGCGGAACCGGCTCCGCTCCGAGATCGACTCCCTGCACAACCAGGTGTCGGAGATGACCTCGCGCCTCGACGGCATGCAGCGGGAGAACTCCCGCCTGCTGGCCGAACTGCGCACGGCGGAGTCGGCTTCGCTGGCGGTGCAGGCGCAGCTCGATCAGCTCAGCGCCACCAACGAAACGCTCTCGAACCTGATCGCCCGGTACCGCGACGAGGTGACGAGCCTGCGTGAGAGCGGCCTCCGCTTCGCGCAGCGCGAGATCGGCCTCTCCGACCGGGTGAGCGACCTCTCCGGGCAGTTGGAGGTGGCGCTCGAAAACAACCGCGCCCTGCAGGAGCAGTTGGTGGAGGTCCGCGACCAGTTGGCCGCGGCCGCGACGGGCGAGACCGTTGACCGCGACGCGGTGGCGCGCCCCTCGATGCCCATCCGGGCCCGCATCACCGACGTGCGTCGTGGGCCGGCGGGCGATCTGCTGGTGCAGATCGACGCGGGTCAGAACGACATGCTGCGGGCGATGATGGAGCTGAGCATCGTTCGCGGCGACCGCTTCCTCGGGAAGGTCGTGCTGCAGACGGTGGACATCGCCGCGTCCGTGGGCAAGGTGGACTTCCTGGGCCTGCCGGCCACGGAGATCCGCAGCGGCGATTACGTGATCAGCGTCATCCAGTGACGCCTTGTTCGCCGCACGCAGGGCTCGGGCCCGTGTGCGGCGAGACCCCCTCGAAGCAGGCGATAGACCGGAGCCACGACGGATGACCCAGCTCGGCATGCAACTCCCGGGGAGCCACGGCCGGCGCATGAGCGCCTCGATGAACGTCTACACGGCGCTCATGTTCGTCGCGTGCCTGTGCCTGCTGGCGGCGGTGGTGGTGGTGTACCGGGCGGGCTCGGGGATCGCCCCCGAGGGCCAGCCGTGGAAGACGCACCCGGCCCAGCAGCCCGTGCGACTGCCCGGCGCGAACTGATGCCCGCGGCCCGGGGGATTCTTCCGGGGCGAGTTCCGGGGAGTGTTCCGGGGGGCGTGTTGCGGGGGAGCAGGGCGGGCGATCCAAGCGGGGCGGCTCCGAATCCGATAATCTCTACCCTGTCGCCAAACGGCGCCGATGTTGCCCGGAGGCAGATGGTCGCGGCGCGCCACGGGATCGGCGGCCCCACGAAGCAGGACGCATGGACTTCAAGGACTTGGTGAATTTCGATCGCCTCCTCGGCTGGTTCAGCGTCGATATGGGCATCGACCTCGGCACGTGCAACACGCTGGTGTGTGTGCGCGGCGAGGGGATCGTGCTCAACGAGCCCAGCGTGGTGGCGGTGCGCAAGGGCACCAACAAGGTGCTCAACAACGGCAACGCCGTGGGCTGGATGGCCAAGGAGATGCTGGGCAAGACCCCGGGCTCCATCACGGCGGTCCGCCCGCTCAAGGACGGCGTGATCTCCGATTTCGAGATCACCGAGGCGATGCTGTCGTACTTCATCCGCAAGGTGAACGGTCGCACGCGGTTCTACGGGCCGCGGGTGGTCATCTCGGTGCCCTCTGGAATCACCGCGGTCGAGAAGCGGGCGGTGTTCGATTCGGCGGAGCGCGCCGGCGCCCGCAAGACGTTCCTGATCGAAGAGCCCATCGCCGCCGCCATCGGCGCCGGGCTGCCCTTCGTGGAGCCGACGGCCTCGATGATCGTCGACATCGGCGGCGGCACGACGGAGGTCGCGATCATGTCGCTGGCGGACATCGCGACGTGCGAATCGGTGCGCGTGGCCGGCGACGACATGGACGAGGCGATCATCAATCACATGAAGAAGACCTACAACATGATGATTGGTGAGCAGACGGCGGAGCGGATCAAGATCGAGATCGGATCGGCGGCGCAGGTGGGCGACGAGACAACGCTCGACGTGCGCGGGCGCGACATGATCTCCGGCCTGCCCCGCAAGACC
This sequence comes from Phycisphaerales bacterium, assembly GCA_007693765.1. GTDB lineage: Bacteria > Planctomycetota > Phycisphaerae > Phycisphaerales > UBA1924 > RECZ01. The sequence continues at coordinate 8,489 of RECZ01000096.1, forward strand.
ACGGTGACGTCGGAAGAGGTGCGCGAGGCGCTGCAGGAGCCGGTCTCGAGCATCATCGACGCGGTCACCCGCACGCTGGAGCGCGCCGAGCCCGAACTCGCGGCCGACCTCGTGGACAACGGCATCGTGCTCGCCGGCGGCGGGGCGCTGCTGCGGGGCATCGACAAGGTGCTGCACCAGGCGACGGGCTTGGACGTCCGCATCGCCGACGACCCGCTGACCTGCGTCGCGCGGGGCACGGCGATCTACCTCGAGCACATCGAGGAATGGCAGCCGACCCTCGAGAGCGACATGGACGTTTGACCACTCAACGCCGGCGCGCGGGGCGGCGGCGACGGATCCAACGCAAACGCCACACGATGCGAAGACGATCACTCAGCCCGCGACGTGTGCTCGGTGGGTTGGCCCTTGCGCTCTTCGTCGCGGCGCTGCTGCCGGCGCGCCACACGGGGTTCGCCTCGTTCCTGCGCGAGCCCGTCCGGGCGATCCTCACGCCCGCCGCGGCGCCCATGCGGGCCGTCGGCCTGTGGATACGCCCTCCCCAGCGCACCGGCGTGAGCGATGACCCCGCCGTCGCCGCGATCGAGGAGGAGCGCGACCGCTTCTACGCCCTGTGGCGGCGCAGCGAGCAGACCGCCGAGGAGCTCGCGGCGCTGGTCGTGGAGCTGCAGCGGGGGCGTGCGCTCAACCCCGAGATCGAGTTCGCGCAGATCGTCGCGCCGGTGGTGGGCTCCACCACGGAGCGCGCCGGGGCGGTGCTGCAGGTGCGCGCGGGGCGCGACCGGGGCGTGACGACCAACAGCGTGGCGGTGTACCAGAGCGTGCACATCGTGGGGCGGGCGGTGGAGGTCGGGGCGCGGGTGTCGGATGTGGTGCTGGTGACCAACCGGCGCACCGGGTGGCTCCGGGCCGCGGTCGACCCCGGCGAGGGGCGGGCGCTGCTGGGGTGCCAGTTGCAGCCCGTGGAGGGCGAAGAACTGCTCCGCGGCGAGCTCGATTCCGACGTTCAGGGCGTCGAGGTCGGGATGCTGGTGCGCCTGACGGACGAGTCGTGGCCGCGCAGCGCGCGGATGCTGGTGCTGGGGCGCGTGGTGCGCGTGGAGCCGAAAGAGACGCAGCCGCTGCGGATGGTGGTGACGGTGCGCCCCGAGGCGGACCTGCGCCGCCTGAGCCAGGTGATCCTGCACACGCCCACGGAGGGCGACGGGCCAGGGGTGTCGCGATGAACTGGGTGGCCTTCGCGATCGCGTCGTGGCTGTTCCTCGGGGCCGAACTGGGCCTGCGCGATGCGCTCGAACTGGGCGCGACGGGCGTGGCGCCGAGCTTCGTCATCGTGCTGATCGTCTTCGTGGCGATGTCGACGACGACCACCACCGCGCTGTGGGCGGCGCTCATCCTCGGCGTGCTGCTCGACCTCACGCACCCGGTGCCGCTCGACGGCGTGCCCGACGCGGCGACGGTGCTCGGCCCCTACGCGCTGGGGGCGATGGCGGGGGCGTACCTCGTGGTGCTCAAGCGGGCGATGATGATCCGTTCCAACCCGCTGACGATCCCCGTGCTGGCCTTCATGGCGGCGCTGCTGATGCACGTGGTGGTGGTGGTGTTTTTCACGATACGGGCGTACTACGACCCGGTCGCCTTCGCGCCGGGGCGCGAGTTGTGGACGCGGTTCCTGTGCGCGGTGGTGACGGCGCTGGGGGCGATCGTGCTGGGGCCGCTGCTGCGGCTCTCGGCGCCGCTCTTCGCCTTCCCGATCGGCGCGGGCGTGCGCCGGCGGTTCTGACTCCGCGCCGTGACGTGCCACCTCGTGCCACCGACTTCGCCTCGAAGTCGGTGACTTCCGTGACACTAAAGTCCGTCTCCACCGAGACGAAGAGCACCGACTTGCTCCGCAAGTCGGTGGCACGGGGGTGTGTGCGGTTGGGAGGAAGATCGTGGTCAGGCCTGCGGCCAGACCACGGCACACCCCCGCCCAACGGTCGGGCCGCACCGAATCCCCCCGGTGGCGGTGGGTCGCCAAGCCGCCGCTCCGCACGCTATCTTGCGTGCATGAACAACACCTCCAATACACCGCTGGTTGGGATCTTGATGGGCAGCCAGTCCGACTGGCCGGTCATGCAGAAGGCCTCGCAGACGCTCGCCGAACTGGGCGTGGCGCACGAGGCGCGGGTGCTCTCGGCGCACCGCACGCCGAAAGAGACGTGCGCCTATGTCGAGGGGGCGAAGGGCCGGGGGATGATGGTGATCATCGCCGCGGCCGGGGCGGCGGCGCACCTCGCGGGCGTGTGTTCCGCCCACACGCTGCTGCCGGTGCTGGGTGTGCCGATGTCGTCGAAGCTCGACGGGCTGGACTCGCTGCTCTCGACGGTGCAGATGCCCGGCGGCATCCCCGTGGGCACGCTGGCCATCGGCGAGGCGGGCGCGGTGAACGCGGCGCTGCTGGCGGCGCAGATCATCGCCCTGCAGGACGAATCCCTGCACGGCAAGCTGCGCGAACGCCGCGAGGCGGCCGCGAAGAAGATCCTCGCGACAACACTCGACGCCTGAGCCACGACGGATCAGTTGTGATCCGTGCCACCGACTTCGAGACGAAGTCGGTGTCTTTCGTTGAAGTGATAAGTGGGCCGCAGGGTCTTCAGAGCACCGACTTGCTCGGCAAGTCGGTGGCACGAGGGTGTGTGCGGTTGGGAGGAAGATCGTGGTCAGGCCTGCGGCCAGACCACGGCACACGGTGGCAGGCCACCGCGTACGGCGTAAGCTCCGTGGACGGCGCAAAGAACCGTCTCTTCCCTTTGGAGGACGGTTCCCACGCCCGGTATAATGGCACGTCTACAGGCGTTTCTTCACCCTTTTCGCGGCGGGCCACGGCGCCCGTCGGGGAGGCGCAGCATGAGCAGCATCCAGCACCCGGTGATCGACTCAGAAGAGGCCAAGCGGGCGCAGGCGGCGGCCGACGCCGCGGCGAACGTGAGCGCCGACCAGATCGACATCGAGTCGATGATCATCACCCAGCACTACGACAAGTACACCGCCGATGACCACGAGGTGTGGGCCATCCTCTACAAGAAGCGGATGGCGCAGCTCGACACCGCGGCGTCCAACGTCTTCCTGCGGGGCATGAAGGCCATCAACCTCCGCCCCGACCGCGTGCCCGACGTCTCCGAGGTCAACGACAACCTGCGCAACATGACCGGCTGGCAGTCGCGCCCCGTGCCCGGCTACCTGCCGGCCAAGGCGTTCTTCGCCTTCCTCGCCCAGCGCCAGTTCCCGACGACGATCACCGTGCGCCCCAAGTCCAGCATGGACTACCTGCCCGAGCCGGACATCATCCACGACGTCTTCGGGCACGTGCCCCTGCACGCCGACGAGGTCTTCGCGGACTTCCTGCAGACCTACGGCCAGGCGGCCCTGCACACCAACGACCAGAACCACACCGAGCGCTTGGCGCGACTCTTCTGGTTCACCGTCGAGTTCGGCCTCATCCGCGAGGACGGGCGCCTCAAGCTCTACGGCTCGGGGCTCATTTCGAGCGAGGGCGAGGGTCACCATTCGCTGGAGTCGCCCGACGTCGACCGGCGCCCCTTCGAGCTCGAACGCGTGTGCGACACGTCCTTTGAGATCGATCACTACCAGCCGATCCTGTACGTGCTCGAATCGTTCGAGCAGTTGCGCGACGCGATGAACACGTACGCCGAGCGCATCCTCAACGAGCCGGCGGGCGCGGCGAAGTCCTGAACGCTTGCTCTCGGGCGTTCCGGGTGTTTCCGTGTGTTTCCGGGGGTTGCGTCAGCGGCGGGCGGGCTGATTGGTGGTGATGTCGCGCCCGCGCAGGTGTCGCGTCATGTCGCGCATGAAGCGCGCGGTGCGGGCGCGATCGTTGGGCGAGGCGTACTGGTTCACATCGCTCTGCATCTGCTGCATGAAGGCGGTGGCGCCCTCGTTGGTGAGCTGCCCCCGCGCGGCCCTGGCGCGGCGGGTGTCGCGTTCGGACTGCGCCTTGGCGCGTTCGAGGCGCTCCTCGTCGGTGAGGTCGCGTTCGATGCCGGCGAGTTGCTCGCCGAGCTTCATCCATTCGAGCATCGCGCTCTCGATGAACGTGGCCCGTTCCTGCTCGGGCACATCCGCGTACTGCTTGGCGTAGGACGTCATGAAGTCGATGCCGAGGCGCCGGACGTTCTCCTCCAGTTGGCGACGGGCCTCGCCGCGGATGCCCGCGGCGAACGCCGCGACCAGCGCCGAATCGCCCGCGTTCATCGCCCGCATGCGCTCGGCGAGGCCGAGCACGAGGCGCATGCGCTCCTCGAGGGGCAGACGGTTGAAGTTGGCGTCGAGCAGGGCGAAGCCGAGCGTGTCGGGCACGGGGGCGCGGGCGACGTCCGGCACGCGGATCGGCCGGAAGGAACGCCACGCGATGAGCGAGCCCGCCAGCACGCCCGCTAAGGCCATCGTCAGACCGGCGGCCATCGAGAGTCGCCGGCGCTGGGCGTCGCTGAGCACGGGCGCCCGCGCCGCACGCGGCGACTTCGCCTTGCCGCGGGCTCCGGGGGCGCCGCGGTCTCCGGGTTTTCCGGGGGCGGGGGCGCCGTCGGCGGTCATGCCGATCTCTTCGAGCAGCGGGCGGAGCTTGGTCGGGTTGGGTTCGTCGTTGATGGGCAAGGGGTGTGCCTGCGTGGGGGGTTCGTGCGGGGCGCGGTCAGGGGCCGACGGATTGCGAGGGGTCGATCAGCAACCAATCGGCGCGCCAGTCGCCGAAGTACACGGCGTTCTGATCGTATTCCGGGCCGCCGCGGTGGCGTTCGTCGGAGTCGGCGAAGACGGGGAAGTTCTGGTTGCCCTCGTAGAAGCGTGTGACGGTGACCTGCGGGCGCAGGTCGTCCTGAAAGACCTCGCGCGACACCATGAGCACGCCGGCCCAGTACTCGTAGCTGGAGTGACGCCCGGCGGGGCCGTACTCGTCGAACAGCACATCGGGGATGCCGCGGTCGGCGGGGCAGAGGAAGACCTCGAGCGTGTCGACGTGGGCGCTGAAGACGTCGAGCACGCCCTCGGGGTTGGTCACGGAGGGTGGGGCGAGGGGGTCTGACCAGTCGGAGCTGTCGTCGAGAGGGAGGGCGTAGGGGAGGATGTTGTCGTTGTTGTTCATCGCCACTTCGGTCACGAGGCCGATGCTGCGGAGGTTGCTCAGGCACTGCACGCGCTGCGCGTTGCGACGCACCAGCCCCAACGCCGGCAGCGTGATCGAGACGAGCACCCCGATGACGGCGACCACCACGAGCAGTTCAACCAGCGTGAAGCCGGCGCGCCGCCGCGGCGTTCGACCCGATGCAACCAACCTCGCACGAAGCATGCTCACGGTGAAGTGTACCCGCGGGTGGTTCGCCGGATTCACCGCCGTGGATGCCCCGGGGCATCGGAGGGTCGCTCTGCGCCCACCGGTCGCGCCCCGTCACCGGATGCGGGCCGGGCCGGCGCGATGGACGGGGGGCGTTCTGAAGGCCGTGGGGGGACTGTGTAGGGGACCGCGTGGGGGTCAGGGCTCTTGGCCGCCCTGCCCCGGGCCGCGGGCCGCGCGGTTGGTGCGGAGCACGAGTTCGGGCTGGCGGGCGCGGACGATGTGGCCGGGCGGCGCCGACTGGGTGAGGAACACCGCGCCGCTGATGACGCAGTCGTCGCCGATGACGGTGTCGCCCCCGAGGATGACGGCGTGCGCATAGATGGTGACGCGGTCGCCGATGGTGGGGTGGCGCTGCACGCCGCGGATGAACCGCCCGCGCTCGTCGCGCGGGAACGACTTGGCCCCGATGGTCACCCCCTGATAGACCTTCACGTTCTCGCCGATGACCGCCGTCTCGCCGATCACCACGCCGGTGCCGTGGTCGATAAAGAACGCCCGGCCGATGGTGGCGCCGGGGTGGATGTCGATGCCGGTGCGGCTGTGCGCCTGCTCGGAGATGATCCGCGGCAGCAGGGGCACGCCGAGTCGGTGCATGGCGTGCGCGACGCGGTGCGCGAAGACGGCGTCCACGCCGGGGTAGCAGAGGATGGTCTCGTCGGTGTGGCGTGCGGCCGGGTCGCCCTCGTACGCGGCCCGCACGTCGTGGGCGAGGGCCTCGCGCAGGGGCGCCATCGCGTCGAGGAAGGCGCGGGCCGCGTCGCGGGCGCTGCGCTCGATGCGTTGCCGGCCCGCGGCGTCGATGGCCTGGCGGTCGGTCTCGGCGGCGTACCGCAGGGCGGCGCGGATCTCGCCCTCGGCGAGCGTGGCGATCCGCGCCAGCAGGGCCGCGAGATGGTCGGGAAGGTCGTGATCGGCGACGGGCTCGCGCTCGAAGTGGCCCACGAAGATCACGCGCCGGACGCACTCGACCAGTTCGCGCACGGCGCCGACGCTCGGCGGGGGGGCGCAATCGAGGTGGCGGAGCAGGGACTCATCGCGGACGGAGTCGAGCAGCCGGGGCAACGCCGCGGCGATGGCGTCGGCGTGCGTCCTGCTCGCGTCGTCGGGGGGCTGCATGGGGTGATGGTACCCCCGATCCGACGCGGAACCCCACCGATGAACGCGCCGCGCCCGAACCGGGCGCGGCGCGGCCACGCCCCCGGACTCGGCCCGCGTTGCGCCCGGGCGCGGAGGGTCGGACCACGGGGTGACGAGCCGCGCCGAGCACGCACGGGCACGACGTTCACGGATGCGTGGGGCGGCCCGGCGATCCCGCGGCGATGAAATCTGGATGACGGAGCGCCGTGAGTGTGCGCCAGCGGGACTTGAGCAGCGGGGGAACCAAGGCGGCCGCGAACTCGACGGCCACGCCGGGGTCGATCATCCGCGGTTTCGTTGCGCGACGCGCGCCCTTTGCGGCGCTTTACGATTGGGCTTTGAGCTTCCATTGGGCTTGGACGCGGCGAGCCCGCCGCTGATGGTCAGTTCGCTGGTGGCTGCGCGGCGGGGGCGCTTGGGCGGATCGGCGGTCACCTCGGCGATGGTCGTTTCCTTGAACGCGCGTTCCACGAGCGCGAGCGCATCGTCGAGGCGCTTGTGGAGCGGGCAGAGGTGCAGCCGGTGCGATTTGAGCTTGAGCGGGCACTCGTGGATCCGCATGGGCGGATCGATGACCGCGATCACGTCGTAGAGCGAGAGTTCTTCGGGGTCGTGCAGCAGGGTGTGCCCGCCGTTGGGGCCCCGCTGCGCGCTGACGATGCCGGCGCGGCCCAGTTCCTTGAGCACCTTCGAGAGGTACCCGATGGGGACGAGCGTCGCTTCGGCGATCTCCTGTGTGGTCCGCGGCTCGCCCGCGTTGAAGGTGAGATCGACGACCGCACGGAGCGCGTACTCGGCTGTTTGTGAAATCAATCGTGGTCGTCCGAGGGGTGATGTGGGCGAATGATGGGGTGGGATCGTAGCCCCTGCCGGGATGGGCGCGGCCGTCGTCGCTCAGAGGTCGTGACGGATGCGCACCAGGCGCACGCCGCCGGGGGCGGGCATGAGGGTGTCCCACCAGCACGCGCCCTCGTGCCGGTACCGGATCTGCACCCCGCGGACGGCGCGGTCGCGGAGCAATTGTTCGGCGTCTGCGAGCGTCGCGGCGGGGGCGTGCTCGGCGCGCCCGGGGGACGCCTTGACGACGATCTCGTCGATCGCGGTCGCCGCACGGAGGTCGCGGAAGAGATCGGCGAGGGTCTCGTCGTCGAGGAGCGCGTCGCTCATGGGCGGCGGTTCGAAGTTGTCGTCAGCGGGGTTCTGCATGCGGCGGGTCCGAGCGGTCGTTCTCGTTGTCGGGGTGTGATGCGGGCGGCGCGGGGCGATGGGCGAGGGGCATGAGCAGGATCGCGTTCTCCGGGGCGGGGCAGACGTGCTGGCACACGCCGCAGCCGGTGCAGGTCGCTTCGACGATACGGGGGCGGCCGTTGACGATCTCGATCGCGCCTTCGACGGGGCAGTGCTCGGAGCAGACCGTGCAGAAGCTGTTCTGGTGGGCGAGGCAGGTGACGGGGCTGATGCGGGCGACGCCCATCACGACCGGCAGGTCTTTGCGGAGGACGCCCGGTTCGCACGCGGTCACGCAGGGCGTGTCCTCGCACATGCGGCAGGGCTGGCGCACGGGGTCGATCATCGGTGTGCCCGCCGCGACGCGGAACCGGTCCGGCGCATTGATGATGGCGTCGTGGGGGCAGGCCTCGATGCACGCGGCGCATCGGGTGCAGCCGTCGAGGAACGTGGTTTCTTCGATGGCGCCGGGGGGGCGCAGCACGGGGAAGGGTTTGTTGTAGCGGTCCGATCGCGCCGGCGGGGCCTTTGGTGTGAGGCCCGCGGCGTCGGATGCGGCGTTGATCCGGTCCGCGATGGAGTCGCCAACGCGCCCCACGACGTCGCCCAGCACGCGGGCGCGCAGGAAGCTGCGGCGGCTCATGCGCGGGTCGTCGGTCATCGGGGCACGACTCGGAGCGGCGGGAGCAGCGGGGGCGCCGTGTCGAAAACGCCCTGATCGAGCACCGCGGAGGGGGCGTGGCACTGGAGGCAGTTGACCTGCCACGGGTGCGATGTGCGGATCGGGTCCGGGCCACTGGGGCCGTGGCAGGCCATGCAGTTGTCGCGCATGAAGGTTGGGTGGGGGATCGTGGGCGGCGCGCCGGGCCAGGCGCGCTCGCCCTGCGCGGGCGCATCGAGTGGGCGGAAGATGTTCGCCGCCACCGCGATCTGGGGCATGTGCACGGACCACTGTTCGACGTGGCATTGCGTGCAGTTGTGCATGAAGTCGTGGGACATCGCCGGCGCGCGGAGCTCGCCGATGCGCAGCCCCGTTGTGTGGCAGGCGACGCACGAACTCGTCGTCAGCTGATCGATGGGGTGGGGGACGACGGGCGGGGCGCCGTCGTAGGCCCTTCGCGAAGCGCGCTGCGCCTGGAGCGAGCGTCGGGATTCTTCGTCCCAGTGCACGGGCTCTTCGGGGTCGTACGCGGGCTGTTCGAGGTCGGCGAGCGAGCTGCGCCACGCGCTGTTGGGGCCGTGGGTGCGTCGGTCGAAGTCCCGGTAGGCGACGGCGGCGACGGTGTTGGGCGCGGCGGGCGTGTCCGGCGGTGCGAACTCGGGCGGTTCATAGGAGGGGACGCCCTGGCGAACGCCGACGACGAAGCCGATGAACGCGCAGGCGATCACCGCCACAAGAAAGACCTGCGTCGCGCGTCGGGTCACGTCTGGAGGGCGTTGGGTCACGGGTCACCTCGTTCCGGCGGCGCCGTTGGACGCTGGTGCGCGGCTCACGCGCACCGCGCACTTCTTGTAGTCGGGCTGGCGGGAGAAGGGGTCGTGCGCGTCGAGCGTGACCTCGTTGATGAGCTTGGTCTCGTCGAAGAAGGGCACGAAGACCTGCCCGCGCGGGGGCTTGCCGCGGCCGTTGATCCAGACGGGGAGGTCGATGGCGCCGCGCCGGGACTCGACGCGGACCATGTCGCCGCGGTGGATGCCGAGTTCGCGGGCGTCCTCGGGGTGCATCTCGACGTAGGCGCGGGGGACGGCGCGGCGGAGCTCGGGCACGCGCCCCGTCATGGTGCCGGAGTGCCAGTGCTCGATGACGCGACCGGTGTTGAGCCAGAAGGGGTACTCGTCGTCGGGGATCTCGGGGGGCGGCTCGTAGGGACGGAACCAGACGAGCGCGCGGTCGTCCTTGGTGACGGAGTGGTAGAACTGGAACTCGCTGCCAGGCTTGACGTAGGGGTCGTCGAACTCGGAGAAGCGGAAGCGCGTCTCGCGCCAGGAGCCGTCGGGCTGCTCGACGACGGGCCAGCGCAGGCCCCGGGCCTTGACGTACACCTCGTAGGGCGCGAGGTCTTTCTGCTTGATGCGGGAGAAGGGGCGGTACTCCTCGAAGAGGCGCTCGTCGACGTTGACGTCGTAGTAGTGGTCCCATTCCCAGATGGGGACTTCGCGTCCGTTCGCGTCGCGCGTCTCGAAGAGGAACTTGCCGTCCTTGTCGCGCATGCCGGGGTGGCCGAGTTCGAGCAGGCGGCGGGCGACGGCGATGGTCTGCCAGCAGTCGTCGCGGGCCTGGCCCGGGGGGGAGACCATCCGGAACCAGTGCTGTGTGCGGCGTTCGGAGTTGCCGTACATGCCGTTCTTCTCGACCCACATCGCGGAGGGGAGGATGAGGTCGGCGAGGCGCGTGGTCGCGGTGGGGTAGACGTCGGAGACGATGAGGAACTTGTCTTCGAGGTCCTTCTTGCGGTTGAAGAGCTTGTGGAGGTTGGGCAGCGTCTGGCCGGGGTTGGTGACCTGCACCCAGAGGGTGTCGATATCGCCGCCGTCTTCTTTTGGTGTGCAGAAGTGCTCGAAGAGCGCGACGGTGTGGTGCCCGGGCGTGGGCTTGATGCGACCTTCGGGCACGTTCCAGAGCGTCTCCGCCTTTCGCCGGTCGTTCTCGTTGGCGACGAGCATGCCCCCGGGGAGGAGGTGGCAGAGCGTGCCGACCTCGCGGACCGTGCCGCACGCGGAGGGCTGGCCGGTGAGGCTGGTGGGGGCGTCGCCGGGGCGCCCGAAGTGTCCGCTGAGCAGGTGGATCCCGTGGACGAGGCAGTTGATCGCGGTGCCTCGTGTGTGCTGGTTCATGCCCATGCACCAGAGGCTGGTGATGCGGATGTCGCGCCGTCCGAAGAGGTCGCCCAGCATGCGGATCTTGTCGGCGGGGACGCCGGAGATCTCTTCAACGCGCTCGGGGGTGTACTCCGCGACGGCCGCGGCGAATTCCTCGAAGGACATGGGCTTGCCGTACATGTTGTTGGGCGCGTCCGGGTCCATCTGGCGGAAGTTGCAGTGCTTCTCGACGAAGGCGCGGTCGTAGGTCCCGTTCTTGACGAGGAGGTGCGCGATCCCGTTGGCGATGGCGAGGTCGCTGTGGGGATTGAACTCGAGGTATTCCTGGCAGAGGTCCGTGGTGCGGGTGCGGCGGGTGCCGATGTCGATGAGCAGGACGTCCTCGCCCTTGGCGCGCCGGTCGACGACGCGCGAGAAGAGCACGGGGTGCATCTCGGCGGGGTTGTTGCCCCACATGATCAGGACGTCGCACTCGTCGAGGTCGTCGTAGCAGCCGGCGGGCTCGTCGACGCCGTACGTGGAGAGGAAGCCGGTCACCGCGGAGGACATGCAGAGGCGCGGGTTGCCGTCGATGTGGTTGTTGCCGATGCCCGCCTTCATGAGCTTGTTGGCGGCGAACCCTTCGCCGATGGTCCACTGGCCGCTGCCGTAGAAGCCGAAGCGCTCGGGGGCGGCGTGGATTTTTTTGGCGATGATGTCGACGGCCTCGTCCCATGAAATGGGGACGTACGAGTCGCCGCGTCGGAGCAGGGGGGTGGTGAGGCGGTCCTCGCCGTAGAGGATCTTGCCGACGTGGTAGCCCTTGACGCAGAGCAGGCCGCGGTTGACGTCCGCCTTGAGATCACCGGCGATGGCGACGACGCGGTCGTCCTTGACGCCGACGCGCACGTGGCAGCCGGTGCCGCAGAAGCGGCAGACGCCCTTGTTCCAGGCCACGCCGTTGTCGGGGCTTTCGTCCCCTTCGAGGACGGGGAGCGAGAGGGCGTTGGTGCGCACGCCCCCGCTGGCGACGGCGGTCGCCGCGGCCATGGCCGAGGCGTGCAGAAACGCGCGGCGATCGACTCCGACGTCGTTCATGACGTTCTCCTTGCGGCGCCCGCGGGCGCATCCTCGCTGGCGTCTGCGCAGACGAGATCGACGAAGAGCACGCCCGGCAGCGTGTGGAGCCATTCCCACACGGCGCGGTCGTCCTCGCTGCAGGGCGTATCGACGACGATCGGGAGGCGGTGGCCCTGCGGCTCGCCGATCGAGACGCCCTCGCGCCGGTCCAGCGCCGTGAGCGCCGCGGCGCGATCAGCGTCGTTGCGACTGAGAGTCAGGACCAGTCCGCTGACGGGCATCCGCGTCGTCCTTTCGTCGGGACGCCCCGCGACGAGCGGGGTTGCCCGAACGGAATACAGGATATCGAGGTATGGTATACTCCGGCAAGTCCGGCGGCGCCACGATCGTGCACCCGTGTGTGCAGCGCGACGCCGCAACGAACGCGAGGAAGGGCCCATGCCGCGCGTCAAACCCTGGATCTTCCTTTCGTTGGCTGTCGCCCTCGGCGCGGGCGCCGCGATCGGGCGCGTGCACTTGTCCAACAGCGTCGGAACGCCCGTGGCAGACGCGGGGCGCGCCGAATCCGCCGCGGCGGGCGCCGTCGCGCCGGCGGGCGGCGCGTACGGCGTGTTCGTGAGCCTGCCCGACGGCCCTCCGCGGGTCCACACGGGCGAGCACGACGCGATGGGCCGGCCCGTCACCGTCTCCTGCGTGAGCTGCCACACGAGCATGGAGCCGAACCTCGCGCGACGGACCGCCGCCGATCCGCCGATGCAGTTCCACCAGGGGTTGACGTACGCGCACGGCCAGCTCTCGTGCGTGTCGTGCCACAACCCGCACGACTACAACACGCTCCGCCTCGCCGACGGCGCCGCCGTGCCGTACCCCGAGGTCATGACCATGTGCTCGCAGTGCCACGCGCCGCAGGCGCGTGACTGGACGTACGGCGCGCACGGGGGAATGACCGGCTACTGGGACCTTTCCCGCGGCGCCCGGCACCGCAAGTCGTGCATCGACTGCCACGACCCGCACGCCCCCGCGTTCCCCTCGATGACGCCGACGTTCAAGCCCGTCGATCGGTTCCTTACGCCGCACCGGACCGGAGGCGCCCATGAGTGACGAACGGACCATCTCGCTGCCGGTGCTGGGGCAGATCGATCGGCGCACGGCCGTGAAGGGGATCGGCGCGACGCTGGGCCTCGGCGCGTTCGGCGTGGCGATCTCGCCCCTGGCGCGGATGCGCGAGCAGCTCAGCGCCGAGGAGCTGATGCAGAAGCACTACAAGGAGCTCACGCCCGAGGACAAGGAGGCCGTGTTCGCGCGCCTCGAACGCGAGGCGAAGGACCAGTACGGCGCCGACGTGAGCATCCACGACCCGCAGCCCATCCCCGGGGTGCGCTTCGGGTACGCGATCAACCTCAGCGTGTGCAACGGCAACGGCAAGTGCGTCGAGGCCTGCCACAAAGAGAACAACCACGACCGCGACACGAACCAGTCCTACATCCGCGTCTTCGAGATGCCCAAGGGAACGACGGACTTCGAGCACGGCAACACCACGTACACGCACGACGTGCCGCGCGAGGGGCACTACTACCTGCCGGTGCAGTGCTTCCAGTGCGAGAACCCGCCCTGCGTGGACGTCTGCCCGGTCGAGGCGACGTGGCAGGAGGACGACGGCATCGTGGTGGTGGATTACAACTGGTGCATCGGGTGCCGCTACTGCCAGGCGGCGTGCCCCTATCACGCGCGCCGGTTCAACTGGAAGAAGCCGACGATCCCCGCGGAGGAGGTCAACCCCGATCAGGGCTACCTCTCCAACCGGGTGCGCCCGCAGGGGGTGGTGGAGAAGTGCCACTTCTGCCTGCACCGCACGCGGGAGGGGCGGATGCCGGCGTGCCTCGAGGCGTGCCCGACCGGGGCGCGCATCTTCGGCAACATGCTCGACCCCGATTCCGAGATCCGCTGGGTGCTCAAGAACAAGCGCGTGTTCGTCCTGAAGGAGGAGCTCGGCGCCCGGCCGACCCTGTTCTACTTCTTCGATTGACGCCTCACGAGCGCGTCGCGGACCCTCCGCGACGGCGCCAGGAGCCGACCGAATCATGAGTCATCACCAACCCAGCGCCGCGCCCGGCGCGCCCGCGGACAAGGGCAGCCACTGGGCGAACTACCCGCGGTTTCTGTGGCGTTCGCTCGTCATGGCGACCGACGGCGGTCTCCCGTTCTACGCGTGGATGACCTTCCTGACCGCGGTGGCGCTCGTCGGCGCCAACGCGTGGGCGTTGCAGGTCGTGGACGGGATGATCCACACCAACATGACGGACCACGTCAGTTGGGGGATCTACATCGCCAACTTCACGTTCATGGTGGGCGTCGCGGCGGGCGGGGTGATGATGGTCATCCCGGGCTACCTGTACCGCGACAAGGACATGCACGACGTGGTGATCCTGGGCGAGCTGCTCGCGATCGCGGCGATCGTGATGTGCCTGCTCTTCGTGACGGTGGACCTCGGGCGCCCCGACCGCTTCTGGCACCTGATCCCGGGCCTGGGGCGTTTCAACTTCCCGATCTCCATGCTGACGTGGGACGTGATCGTCCTCAACGGCTACCTGCTGCTGAACCTGCACATCTGCGGGTATCTGCTCTACATCCGGTACCTCGGGCGCACGCCCAACCCGCGCTGGTACGTGCCGTTCGTGATGATCTCGATCGTGTGGGCGATCTCGATCCACACGGTGACGGCGTTCCTGTACAGCGGCCTGGGCGGGCGTCCCTTCTGGAACACGGCGCTGCTGGCGCCGCGGTTTTTGGCGTCGGCGTTCGTGGCGGGGCCGGCGTTCCTGATCGTCACGATGTTCGTGCTGCGTCGGCTGGCGCGGGTGGACATCCCCGATCGTCCGATCCAGTTGCTGGTGCAGATCGTCCGCGTGACGGTGCTGATCAACCTGCTGATGCTCGGTTCGGAGCTCTTCACGGAGTTCTACACCGGCGGGTCGCACACCACGCACGCGACGTATCTCTTCTTCGGCCTGCACGGGCACAACGCGCTCGTGCCGTGGATGTGGACGGCGGTCGCGCTCAATGTCGTCTCCGCGGCGCTGTTCCTGCTGCCCGCGGCGATGCGCAACATGTGGCTGCTCTGCGCGGCGTGCGTGCTGGCCTTTGTGGGCATCTGGATCGAGAAGGGCATGGGGCTGATCATCCCCGGGTTCGTCCCCAGCACGCTGCACGAGCTTGTCGAGTATCTGCCCAGCAGCATCGAGTGGCGCGTCAGCGCCGGCATCTGGGCGTTCGGGCTCATGATCTACACGGTGTCGCTCAAGATCGCCATCCCCATCATGCGCGGCGACGTCGTCCTCGGGCGCGACGGGTCACGAAAGAAGTGAGGGCTCTCATGCTCGCTGTAACGTCATGCGTTCTGAACCGTTCGGCGTTGCGCGGGTTCTGGTGCGCGATCGTGGGGGCGTCGGCGACGCTCGCTCCGGGCGCGCTCGCGCAGACGCCGGAAGTCGCGGGGGCCCAGACGCCCGAGGCCGTCGAGGACGCCGTCGAGCGGCCCGCGCCCCCGGCCCCGGCCCCCCGGCCAGCGCTGCAGATGCTCCGGTTCTCGGAGGACTGGTCGGTCCTGCGCGGGCAGGAACTGCGAGGGCTCGACCGCCTGAAGTTCATCCCGCTCGACGAGGAGGAGCGTGTCTTTCTCTCGGTCGGCGGGCAGCAGCGTCTGCGCTTCGAGCGGTTTGAGAACTTCGGCTTCAACCCCGCCAACGACGACACGTACCTGCTGAGCCGCACGCGCCTGCACATGGATCTGCAGGCCGGGGAGCACCTGCGGGCCTTCGTCGAGGTGATCAGCGCGAACACGACCGGGCGCGATCTCCCCGGCGGCAAGCGCCCGCTGGATGTGGACACGTTCGACCTGCTCAACGCGTTCGGGGACGTCCGGTTCAGTCTTGACGACGATGCGCGCCTGACGCTGCGGCTGGGGCGTCACGAGCTGCTCTTCGGTCGTCAGCGGCTCGTCAGCCCGCTGGACTGGGTCAACTCCCGGCGCACGTTCGAGGGCGTGAGCGCGATCCTCGACTGGGCCGACTGGCGCATCAGCGGGTTCTGGACGCGCCCGGTCACGGTGCGGAAGTACGACTGGAACAAGGCGGAGTCGGGCGGGCAGTTCTTCGGCGTCTACGCGGCGACCAAGCCGGGGCCGGTGGGGTTCGATCTGTACTGGCTCGGCGTCGATCGCGACCGCACGACCATCGCCTCCTCGACCGGCTCGGAGCACCGGCACACGCTCGGCGCGCGGTCGCACGGCCTCATCGCGGAGACGGGGCTCGATTTCGACGTCGAGGCGGCGCTCCAGTTCGGGCGGCACGACGGGCGCGACGTGTTCGCATCGATGTTCAGCGCGGAGGTCGGGTATCGCTTCACCGGGGCGCCGTGGCGGCCGCGGCTCTCGGCGGGGTTCGACTACGCCTCCGGCGACCGCAACGCGGGCAACGGCGAGGCGGGCACGTTCAACCAGTTGTTCCCGCTCGGGCACGCGTTCTTCGGCGCGGTGGACCTGGTGGGGCGGCAGAACATCGTCGCGGCGCGCGTGGGGCTCTCGGTCTCGCCGCACGAGACGCTGACGCTCAGCGCCGACGGCCACTTTTTCTGGCGAGCGGAGACCGGCGATGCGCTCTACAACGCCGGCGGCGGCGTCGTCCGCGGCCCTGCGCCGGGGGCGTCGCGCGAAGTGGGGCAGGAGCTCGAGCTCGCCGCCCGCTACAACCCGGGGCGGGGCTGGTCGCTCATGGCGGGGTACAGCCGCTTCTTCGCCGGGAAGTTCATCGAGGACACCGGCCCGAGCGAGGACGTCGATTTCCTGTTCACGAGCGTGCAGTTCACGTTCTGACCCAGCGCCGGCGCACGGACCGAACACCACGCGATCACGGGAGCAGAAGATGAGCCACGACAGCGGAGCCGAAGGGAAAAACACGAAGCGACTCCCGGCGACGTACAAGGCCTTCGTCGCGAAGCACCCCGAGCTCGGGCGCGCCCACGAATCGGTGGCCGCAGCGGTCGAGGTCGCGGGCCCGCTCGACGCCAAAACGCTCGCGTTCATCAAGATCGGCCTGTGTGTCGGGGCCGGGCTCGAGTCCGCCCTGCGCAGCCATGTGCGGCGGGCCATGCAGCACGGCGCGACGGAGCAGGAGATCGAGCAGGCGATCCTGCTGGGGATGAACACCGTGGGCTTCCCGCGCACCGTGGCGGCCTGGAGCTGGGCACAAGAGCAGTTCAACCGCGGAACAGAGTGATGATGAAAGCGTCACGGATGAACACACCGACGCCGCCGGGGCGGAACGCGTCGCGGGCCGACACCGCGACCAACGCCGGGCGTCCCGCGCCTGCGCGGGTCTCGCTGCCGCAGTATGCGCCGGCGGCGGTGCGCGAGGCGCCGGCGCCCTCCCCGGCGCACATCCGCGGGCAGCGTCGCATGATCGATTCGCACGGTCGTGTGATCCGCGATCTCCGCATCAGCCTCACGGACCGGTGCAACTTCCGTTGCGTCTACTGCATGGAGCCGGATGTCCGTTTCGCGCCGAGCGATGCGCTGCTGACCGGCGCCGAGGTTGTTCGCCTGGTGCGCGTCGCCGCGTCGCTGGGCGTGCGCAAGGTCCGCCTGACCGGCGGCGAGCCGACGCTGCGCCCCGACTTGCTCGAGATCATCCGCGGCGTCCGGGCCGAGACCACGGTCGAGCTGGCCATGATCACCAACGCGTCCCGGCTATCGCGCGAGGACGCCCGCGCCTGGCGCGAGGCCGGGCTCGACCGCGTCACGATCAGCATCGACTCGCTCCGCGACGACCGCTTTGCGCGGATCACGCGGTCCACGACGACGCCCGACGACGTGCTGCGGGGCATCGAGGCGTGCATCGCGGAGAGGTTGACGCCCGTCAAGGTCAACGCGGTGCTCATCCGCGGGCTCAACGACGACGAGGCCGCCGATCTGGCGGGGCTGGCGCGGCGATACGGCGTCGAGATGCGGTTCATCGAGTACATGCCGCTCGATTCCGGGCACGCGTGGGACGCCTCGAAGTGGGTCTCCGCCGCCGAGACGCGCGACGCGATCGAGCGCCGCCACTCGCTTGTGCGTCGCGTCGACGATGCGCGATCCAGCACGGCGCAGAACTACGACTTTGCCGACGGCGCGCCCGGGCGCATCGGCTTCATCGCCCCGGTGAGCAGCCCGTTCTGCGGGGCCTGCAACCGTTTGCGGATCACCGCCGACGGGAAGGTCCGCCCGTGCCTGTTCAGCGCCACCGAGTGGGACATCCGCACACCGCTGCGGGACGGCGCGGACGACGCGCGCATCGCCGAGTTGCTCATCGACGCGACGTGGACGAAGCAGGCCGGCCACGGCATCGCCTCGCCGGGGTTCGAGCAGCCATTGAGGCCGATGTCGGCCATCGGCGGCTGATGCTCGCGAGCGCACCATTCATGCCCGACGGACTCGTGCTCGTCATCGCGCTGCTCTTCATGCTGGTCGGCGCGTTGTACGCCTCTGTCGGGCACGCCGGGGCGTCGGGCTACCTCGCTTTGATGGCGATCATGGGCGTCGATGCGCTCGTGATGCGTCCGACGGCGCTCACGCTCAACGTTCTCGTCGGCACGATCGCCTTCGTGCAGTTTGCGCGCGCGGGCCATTTCCGGTGGCGGCTGTTCTGGCCGTTCGCGGTCGCGTCGGTCCCCATGGCGTATGTCGGCGGGGCGGCGCACGTGCCGGCGGGCGCGCTCAAGGTCGCGATCGGCGTCGTGCTGCTGCTGACCGCGTGCCGCATGGTGTGGACGAACCTGAGGCCCAGACCCGAGACCGAGGCGCCGCTGCGAGCGATGCCGCTGCCCGCGGCCCTCGTGTGCGCGGCGTGATCGGGCTGGTCGCGGGGCTGACCGGCACGGGCGGCGGCATCTTCCTCAGCCCGTTGATCCTGCTTTTTCGATGGGCGGACCCGAAGCAGACGGCCGCGGCGGCGGCGCTGTTCGTCCTGATCAACTCGGTCTCTGGCCTGAGCGGCATGGCGGCATCGGGCTGGACGCCGCACCCCTCGCTCGCGCTGCTCGCGGTCGCGGCGGGGATCGGCGGGCTGGCGGGGTCGTACATCGGCAGCCGGCGGGCCACGCCGCGCGGCATGTGCCTCGCCCTCGCCGCGGTGCTGCTGCTCGCGGGCGGCAAACTCGTGCTGCAATGACCGCTCGGCGCGGCTCACGCCCAGACGGGGGACTTCCAGATCGGCACGTCCCGCTTCATGGCGTCGATGAACGAGGCGGTCGCGGCGAGCGTCTCGGCGCGGTGGGCGGCGCTGATCTCGAGCACGAACGACACCTCGCCGACGCCCACGCGCCCGCGGCTATGCCACACGACGATCGAGGCCAGCCCGTGCCGCTCGGCGACGGCGCGGGCGAGCGACTCCAGCCCGCGCTGCGCCATCGGGTCGTACGTCTGATACTCGAGCCCGAGCAGCGCGCGCGGCTCGCCGCGCTGCTCGGGGTGGGGTTCGTCGCGACGTACGATCCCCTCGAAACGCAGGGTCGCCCCGACGGCGCCGTCGCTCCGGGTCGATCGGGGGTCGAGGCCGGACGCGGCGAGCGCACGGGCTTGCGATTCCGGTGTGAGCGCCCCTTCCACGATGATCGCGACGACGATCATCCGCCACCCAGCAGGGAGATCAGGGCGAGTTCGTCCCCGGGTTGCACGGGTGTGTCGGGCGACGCGAGCGACTGGTTCACGGCGAGCCGCGCGCCATCGAGCGCGAACGCCAGCCCGGGGTGCTGGGCGGCGATCGCCGTGAGGACGTCCCGAACGGTGGCGGGCTCGCGCACGGAAACGGGCGCCCGGTCGGTGTTCGCCGCCGCGGCGGCGGGGCCGAAGATCAGCACGTCCACCGTCATGCCGGGAGTGTATCGTGCGTACGGAGAAAACGGCATGGGTTTCCGTGGTCAGCCATTCGCGTTTGATTCCCCCGCCGCGGCGGTTGCGGGGATGGTCGCGCGTCTGCGCATCGACGGCACGGCCCGCGGCGCCGAGCGGCGTCCGCTCGGAGAGGTCCGGGGACGGGTCCTCGCGGAGGCGATCCTCGCGGACCGCGACAGCCCGGCGTTCGACTACGCGGCCATGGACGGCTACGCGGTGCGCACGGCGGATCTGCATCGCGCTGCGCGGAGCGGGGGCTCGATCACGCTCCGCGTTTTCGGGGAGGCCCGCGTCGGGGCGGAGCCGCCGGGATTGCCCGATGCGGACGGCGCCCCGGCGGCGCTGCGCATCGCGACCGGTGCGCCCGTGCCGCGCGGCGCCGACGCCGTGGTTCGACGCGAAGACGTCGATGAGCACGCGTCCGCCGGTTCACCCGGCGGCGTCGCGTCGATCACGATCACCGGATCCGCCGCGGCGGATGTGCGCGAGGGCGACAACATCCGGCGTCGCGGGGAGAACGCGCGGGCGGGCGAGGCGGTGCTCGACGCGGGCGCCGTGCTCTCCGCCGCGGCGATCGGCACGCTGGCTGCGGTCGGCTGCGCGGCGCCGCTCGTCGCGCCGCGGCTCCGCGTGGCGGTGGTCACCACCGGGGACGAGCTTGTGCCGCCCGAGGAGACTCCCGCGGCGTTCGAGATCCGCAACAGCAACGCGCCGGCGGTGAGCGCCGTGCTCGGCGCGCACGCGTGGATCGGTGTCGACCGGACCGTGCACGTGCCCGACGAGGGCGGGCGGCTCGTCGGGACGCTGCGCGAGGTTCTGGGGAGCGTCGACGCGGTTGTGATCACCGGGGGGGTGTCGATGGGCCACCGCGACCCGGTGCGCGGCGCGGTCGAAGCGGTGGGCGCGGACGTCGTCTTTCACGGCCTCCCCCAACGACCGGGCAAGCCCATGCTCGGCGCGGTTGTCGCGGGTCAGGACGGGCGACAGGTCCCGGTCTTCGGCCTGCCGGGCAACCCCGTCTCCGCGATGGTCACGTGCACGCGGATCGTGATCCCCGTGCTCGGCGCGATCGCCGGCGCGACGATCCCGGCGCCGGTGCGCATCCCGCTGGCGAACCCCGACCGCAGGCCGCTCGGCCTGTGGTGGCATCGTCTGGTGCGCATCAACCACCGGGGCGATGCCGAGCTGCTCGACGCGCGTGGCTCGGGGGACATCATCGCCGCGGGTCGTTCGGACGGCTTCATCGAGGCGCCGCCGAACGCCTTTGCCGAGGATATTGCGCCGGGCGCGTTGTTCCCGTACTCCGCATGGCCCACCTGAACGTCGCCGCGCGGCGAGCGGCGAAGAATGCATCGAGCGAACCCATGAACACGCACCGCAGCACCGACGACGCCGGACCGAACGCCCTCTCGCACGTGTCGCCCGAAGGCGACGCGCGCATGGTTGATGTCGGCGAAAAGCCCGTCACCGAGCGATGGGCGACGGCGGAAGGGTTTGTCCGCGTCTCGGCGGCGCTCGAGGCGCGCATCCGGGAGAACGCCCTGGCCAAGGGCCCCGTGCTGGATGTGGCGCGCCTCGCGGGGATTCTCGCCGCCAAGCGCACCGACGAGCTCATCCCCTTGTGTCACACGCTCCCCCTCGACGCGGTGGACATCGGCATGGAGGTGCAGCCGGGGCGCGTGCGCGTGACCGCCACGGTGCGCACCCGGGCGCGCACCGGCGTCGAGATGGAGGCGCTGGCCGCGGTTTCGGTCGCGTGCCTCACCATCGTCGACATGGGCAAGGCGGTGGACAAATCGATGGTGATCGAGGGTGTGCGTGTGCTCGAGAAGCACGGCGGGCGCAGCGGGTCGTACGTGGCATCGCGGGATGCGCAGGGGCCCGGCGCATGAGCGAACGCGCCGGCCACGATGCGATCGAGCGCCCCATCCGCGCCGCTGTGCTGACGGTCAGCGACCGTTGCTCCCGCGGGCTGGCCGAGGACACGTCCGGCCCCGCGCTGGCGACGATGCTGCGCACGCGGCTGCGCGCCGAGGTCGTCGCCACGCGGTGTCTGCCTGACGAAATCGATCAACTCGCGGCGTGCTTTGTCGAGTGGTCGCGCCCCGGGGCGGGGATCGACCTCGTGCTCAGCGCCGGCGGCACCGGCCTCGCCCCGCGCGACGTCACGCCCGAGGCGGCGCGGAGCGTCTTCGAGCGGGAGCACAGCGGCCTGATGGAGCTGGCCCGCCTCCGGTGCATGGCCGCGACGCCCCGCGCTTTTCTTTCCCGCGGCGTCGCGGGGACGATCGGTCGCACGCTGATCCTCACGCTCCCCGGCTCGCTGCGCGGCGCCACGGAGAACCTCGAAGCGCTGCTCGACATCCTGCCGCACGCCATCGAGACGCTTCGCGGCGAGGTGCAGGACGACGGCCGCCCCGATGCGCAGGCGACGAGCGGCAAGGTCGTGCGCCATGACGATTGACGGCCCTTCGCCGGACTTCATCCGGGCGGTGCAGCCGATCGTGCTGGTGGGGGGGAAGAGCCGGCGCTTCGGGCGGGACAAGCTCCTCGAACCGTGGGGCGGGGACGCCGGGCCTCTCGTCGGGCGCCCGATCGAAACGCTCCGCGCCGTTTTCGGTCGGCGCGTGAAGGTGGTCGGTGACTGCGACCCGCGCGTGCTCCGGCTCGCCGACGGGGTGATCGCGGATGTTTACCCCGGCGTGGGCCCGATCGGCGGCGTGGTGTCGGCGCTCGTCGCTCACGACGGCCCCGTCTTCGTCCTCGCCGGCGACATGCCCACGTGCACGCCGGAGACGGTGGAGCGGGTCCTCACCGCCGCCGAGCGATCGCCCGGCGCCGCGGCGGTGGTCGCCGATTCAGAGGGTTTGCACCCGTGTGTTGCGCTGTACAGGCCGGGGATTCGCGGCGTGCTGCTCGAAGGCATCGGATGCGGGCGGCACGCGCTGATGGCGGCGCTGGGGTCGGTTTCGTGCGTCGCTGTCGCCTGCGACGCCGCGTCGCTGCGCAACGTGAACACGGCGGCGGACGCCCGGGACGCAGCCGGTACGTCCGGCTCGTGACGGCGCGTTGCGCTGCGATGTGCATCGCCGAGCCGCTGCGGCGCACTCACGCGCGCGATCAGCCGCGTGGTGTTCTTCCCTTGGCGCAGCAGAGACGCATTTGCATCGTGCCTGAGAGGATCGTTTCGTGTGTCGTGCGGTCGTGGTGGTGCTTTACGCGCTGAGATGGACGGCCCGCCACGTGGGCGTTTCGTCGTCGGAGAGGCGCGTCCAGCGCACGCGGTCGTGCAGGCGGCCTTCGCGCGCGGACCAGAGCTCGACGGACTCGATGTGGACGCGGAAGCCGCCCCAGTGCGCCGGGCGCGGGATGTCGCCCTCGAGCATGGCGGTGCGTGCGCGGCGCATCGCCGCGGCGACGAGCGCCTGGCTCGATTCGAGGGGCTCGCTCTGTCGGCTGACGCAGGCGCCGATGCGGGAGAGGAGCGGGCGCGTGCGGAAATAGGCGTCGCTTTCGGCGTCGGAGACGCGACGGACGGCGCCCTCGACGCGGGCCTGACGCTTGGCGTGCGGCCAGTGGAAGAGCGCTGCGGCGCGGGGGTTGGCGTCGAGTTCTCGTCCCTTGCGGCTTTCGTAGTTGGTGTAGAACACGAGCGCGGGGGGTGTGGTCTCGATCGCCTTGCAGAGCACGATGCGCGCCGAGGGGAAGCCGTCGGGCGTGGCGGTGGCGAGCGTCATGGCGTTGAAGTCGGCGTAACCGCCGCGGGCGCGTGCGTCCTCCCACCATTCGAGCAGGAGCGGCATGGGATCACGGGGCGGCTCCGCGGGGAGGTCGTGGGCGCCGAGGAGTTCGGTGAGCATCCGCGCGACAGGGCCGGGGTTGTTGACCTGGGTCGTAGTCATGGCTCTGCGCGATCCTGTGAGGAGGCGGGGAGGTCCCAGCGCGTGCCGCACGGCTCGTCGAGGGTGCGGCGCTCGGCGGCGGTGCGTGCGCCGACGCGCGTCTGGCTGAATTGCGCGGTTTCGCGTCCCAGCGACGCGGCCGCCTCCGGCGTGAGCGCATGTTCGATGGCGGGGAAGAGCACGCGCTCCTCCCAGCGGATGTGGTCGTGAAGTGCGTCGCCCAACGCGCGAATGAGCGCATCGTCGGGCGCGGTGTTCCTGGCGCGGGCCTCGCGGGCTTCCGTAGTGAGCGCGGCGATGTGCGTGTGCTCGTTCGTGAGGCGTTTGAGGAGGGCCGGGTCATCGATGATCGGCGTGAGGAGGCGCTCCTCGTCGTGGAAGTGGCCCTGGAGCTCGTCGCCCCAGAGACGCAGCAGCCTGTCGACGGCCTCGTGGGACGCCTCTCGTCCGGCCTCGGGCGCTTGGCGCAGGTCGCGTGCGACAGAGAGGCCGAGGAGGTGCTCTCGGGAGAAGGGCTGGAGCGCTTCGTGCCGTTTTATGGGGGGGTTGGTCATGGCGGTGCTCTTGGGGCGGGCGCCGGGCGGTCGGCGGGGATATACTATATATATGTACCTACTTATATAGAATATCCCCCAGCCGAGCCCGGGGCAAGCCGCGCGTGCGGACGCATCGGGCCGGCGCAACCCGGAGAACCGAGCCATGCAAGCGATCGATCACCGTCGGAGCGTGGGTGACTTCGTCACGGAGCGCCCGTCGTGCGCCCGGGTGCTGGAGCGTCACGGCGTGGACTACTGCTGCGGCGGTCGCGCGACGCTCGAGGAGGCGTGCCGTCGCGCCGGGGCGGACCTCTCGGCGGTCGCCGCCGAACTCGCCGACGCGCTGCACGAGGACCCGCACGCGGTGAACTGGGCGCGCGCGCCCCTGCGCGCGCTCGTGGTGCACATCATCGCGAGGCACCACGACGCGGTCAGCGCCGAACTGCCCCGTGGCGCAGCGCTGGTGGCGAAGGTGGCGAGCGCGCACGGCGATCGGGACGCGCGACTGCGGGAACTGGAAACGGTGTACGGGGCGTTCGCGTTGGGCATGGCGCGCCACATGGCGGAGGAGGAGGAGCGCGTCTTCCCGGCCGCCTGTGCGCTCGAGGACGATGATTCGACCCCCGAGGCCAGGTCGCGGGCCGCGGCGGAGTTCCTCGACGCGTGGCGGGGCATGCACGAGGATCACGACGAGGCCGGCGCGGCGCTGCGCATCATGCGCGACCTCACCGGCGGCTTCAGCCCCGGGCCGGACGCCTGCAACACCTGGCGCGTCATGCTCGACTGCCTCTCGTGGTTCGAGCGGGACACCCACCGGCACGTGCACCTCGAGAACAATATCCTCTTCCCCCGTGCTCGCGACCTCGCCGAGCGCGTCGGGCCTCGCGTCGGGAGCGGAGCATGACCATGCACGTGCAGATCGGACACACGCCCGACCGAGGATTCGACGACCCCCTCGGGCTGATGAGCGATTGCCACAGGCGGATCGAGTCCTTCCTCGCGGCGCTGCAGCGCGTGGCGGAGACGCCCGACGGGCGTCTGGACGACGAGCGGCGTCGCGCCTTGTCGGCGGCCCTCGCGTACTTCCGCGACGCCGCGCCGAAGCACACCGCGGACGAGGAGGAGTCGCTCATTCCCCGGCTGCGCGCGCTGGGGGACGAGCGCGTGCGTCCGCTGCTCGCGGCCGCGGAGCATCTCGAACGTGATCACGCGCTGGCCGAAGCGCTGCACGCGCGTGTGGAGCGGATCGGCGAGGTGTGGTTGCGGAAGGGGTCGCTGCCCGAGGAGGCCCTCGTCGCGGTTCGGCGCGACCTCGCCGCGCTGCACGGCCTGTACACTGCCCACATCGCCCTGGAGGACGATCGGCTCTTCCCCGGCGCCCGCGCGGCGCTGAGCGAGGCGGACCTCGCGGCGATCGGGCGGGAGATGGCGCAGCGGCGCGGGATCGACGCGCAAGGCGGATCGGTGTGAGCGAGCAGGAACGGGCGCAGGCATGGACGGCGCGGCGGGTGGGCGTGATCGGCGCAGGCGCGATGGGCACGACCCTCGCGAGCGTGCTCGGCCGGCTCGTGCCCGTGGTGATCGTTTGCCGCAACCCAGCCCGGGCGGAGACGCTCTTCCGCATCGGCGCGCGGGTGCACGGCGCGGTGGAGTGCGCATCGCGCCCGATCGTGGTGAGCCGCGTCGAGGACCTGGCGCGGATCGGCGGGGTGAGCGCGGTCTTCGTGGCGACGAAGACGACGGCGATCGACGAGGTCGCCGCGGAGATGGCGCCGTTGATGTCCGAGCTCGGCGACCAGCCGGACGCGCCGTACACGATCAGTTTTCAGAACGGCATCGAGCCGGGCAAGCGGCTGATGGAGCGGCTGGGCGATCCGCGCGTGCTGCGGATGGTGCTCAACTTCGGGGCCAGACTCGACAAGGACGGCGCGGCCGAGACGACGCTGTACACGCCCCCGCATCTGATCGGCCGGCAGGACCGGACGTACGCGGCGGTGAGCGATTCGCTCGCCTCGACGCTTACGGCGTGCGGCTTCGAGACGCGCGCGGTGGACGATGTGGAGCCGTTCGTGTGGATGAAGGGGATCGTGAACGCCGCGATGAACCCGGTGGCCGCGCTGACGGACGCGTCCGTGGGCGAGACGCTGGACGCCCCGGCGCGAGTGATCGTGGAGCGTCTGCTGGCGGAGGGCGTGATGGTTGCGAAGGCGGAGGGGATCGATCTCGGCGATGACCCGGTGTCGAAGATGATGGCGGTGTTCGAATCCGCGAGGCTGCACACGCCCAGCATGGTCGAGGACATCCGGGCCGGACGCGAGAGCGAAGTGGGCCAACTGAACCGCCAGATCCTCGAGCACGCGCGGCGCGTCGGTGTCGAGACGCCCACGCACGAGCTCATCACCGCATTGATCGACGCGTTCGACTGGCGGGTCTTCCACCGGGGCGAAGAGCGGGCCTGAACGCGGCGCGTGCGCGCCGCCGCCGCCGGTTTCGCGCAAGCGTACAGTCAGTATCGCGCAGCCCTGGAGCGCACGAAAAGGGACGTATAGCGTGAGAAGGATGCCTGCACCGCAGGCGCGGGGACGTCGCGCATCGCGCAATCGTTCCGCGAGTTGCGGGATATTTCCGCGTGCGCTCGCGGCGCAGAAAAGTGGAGCCGGGGGGGATCGAACCCCCGTCCCGAGACCGTCCACGCATCGCCTCTACGCGTGTAGTCGGTGATTTAATCTCAGCCTCGCGTCGGGCGCCGACACCCTGCGCTTCGGCCCAGCCCCGAGTGGTTTCTCACCGATGCACCCCAAGGCAGTGTGCAGCGGCCAGCCCGATGTCTGTCGAGCGTCGTCCTATCGGGCGTGGGACGACGCTCGCGCGCCTGAATCTCAGGCAGCGAGAGCGAACTGCTTGTTGGCAGTTATCAAGTGTTGCACGCTTGTTGACGCGGCCAGCGTGCGCCGCGACGCGCCACGATGCGCAGCGCGTGTCCGGTCGAATCCAATTCGGCCCCATGGTTGTCAAAGAGGGGGCGGCTCGGTGGGCCGCGCAGGCACACAGGGGTCTGTGGTGAGCGGCGCACCGCTCCGCCACGCGCCCCTGTGCATCGGATTATACGCACGAGGGGGTGAGAGGTTCGCGGGGGGGTGTTTGGGCTTTGGGAGTTGGAAGAGAGAAGGAGATGGGGGAGGAGACGGGCGGGGCGGCTGTCCTTCATGAGAAGAGATGAAAAGAGGTAGTTGGGGTAGGTGACGGGCGGGACGCCCGTCCCACTAGGTGGGGTAGGGGGGAGCGGTCAGAAGGTTTTGCCGAGTTCGCGCGCTTTGGCCTCGCATTCGCGCAGGTAGGCCTCGGCCTGGTCCTTCTTGGCGTCCACGGCGTCGGCGAAGCAGGTGCGGACGTCTTTGATGCCGATCCACTTCATGACGTGCGTGAGGTAGGGGACGAGGAAGTCGCCGCTCTCGCGCGGGTCCTTGTCGTCGGGGTAGGCGCCGCCGCGGGAGCCGACGAGGGCGCCCTTGGCGTTGAGCAGGCCCTTGGGGCCGTTGGGTGTGTACTCGAAGGTGATGCGCGCCTGCACGACGGTGTCGATCCACTGCTTGAGCTTCCACGTGGGGCCGAAGTTCCACATGGGGGTGGTGATGAGCAGGCGGTCGCACGCGAGCAGCGGGTCGATGAAGGTGCAGAAGCGGTCGAGGCGTTTCTGCTCGGCGGGGTTGAGGTCGCCGCGGGCCTGGTGCAGGCGGGTGTTGGCGTCCTTGGCGTCGGTCATGGGCAGGTCTACGGCGTAGAGGTCGATCTCGCGGATCTCGGCGCCGGGGTTGGCCTCGCTGAAGCCTTCGAGGAAGGCGCGGGCGATGCGCTTGGAGCGGGATTCGTCGTCGCCGCGGGGGTTGGCGATCACGTGAAGCAGCATGGAGGGTCTCCGCTGGGGGTGAGTGTCTCGACGAGGGGCCCGTTCGCGCCGCGGGCGCGTCGGGGTAGGATGCGGGCATGAAACTCGGTGTGATTATTCCCGCGGCGGGGGCGTCGCGTCGGTTCGGCGGACGCAGCAAGGTCGCGGAGGACCTCGGCGGGCGCCCCGTGCTCCAGCGCACGGTGGAGCTTTTCGTCAACCGCGACGAGGCGACGTGCATCGTCGTCGCGGCCCCCGTCGTGCCCGACGGCGCGCTCAACGAGTTCAAGGCCCGTTTCGCCGACAAGTTCGCGCTGCTGGGCGTGCGCATCTGCGAGGGCGGGCGCGAGCACCGCTGGCAGAGCGTGCGCAACGCCCTGGCCGAGATCCCCGACGACTGCACCCACATCGCCGTGCACGACGGCGCCCGCCCCTGCGCCTCCACGGCCCTCATCGACCGCGTGCTCGAGGCTGCACGCAAGCACCCCGCCGTCATCCCCGCGCTGGACGTGCCCGACACCCTCAAGCGCGTCTCCGCCGAGGCCGTCCGCGACACCGACGTGGACCCGCTCGACGCCATCCTCGGCGACGCCGGGAAATCCAACGTGACCGTGCGCCGCGTGGAGGAGACCGTCTCGCGCGCGCACATGGTGCTGGTGCAGACGCCGCAGGTCTTCGACGCGGCCCTGCTGCGTCGCGCCTACGGACAGGCCGACCTCGACAGCACCGACGACGCCCAACTCATCGAGCGCCTCGGCGAGAGCGTGACCGTGGTCGAGGGCGACGCCTGGAACGTGAAGATCACCCGCCCGTCGGACATCGACCTGGCCCGGCGCATCCTCGGGGCCAAGGGGCCGAGCGAGCGGCCTTCGCACCTCAAGTTCTGAACGCGCTCACCGCACCCACGCCAGCTCTTCGAACCGTTCCACCAACAGCCTCGCGTTGGCGTCGGTCGTCATCGAGGGCGTGTACACGGCCGATGCGCCCTGCGCGCGCACCCAGATCACCACACCCGCGCCCCGGTCCAGCGCTGCGCGTTCACTCCCGGGGGCCGCTGCGCGTGATCCGGGGGATCCGGGGGCGCCGCTCGGCACGCCCGCGGCCAGCGCCAGGCGCCACACGCCGGCGCGTTCGTCTTCGCCGAGTCGGCGGGTGAAGTTGGGCAGCAGGTCCGATCCGGCGCCGGGGCCGATCGCGGCTCTGAGGCTGCCGTCCGGGTCCAGCACGTAGCGGGCCGGCGTCAGGCCGTGGGCGTCGTCTCGCACCGTGATGGAGAGGGCGAAGTCCGGCGCGGGGGACGCCGCGTCCAGGGGTGCGCGCCGATCCGGCGCAGCGCACGCGCCCAGCGCCGCAAGCGCCGTGATGAGCAGCAGTCGTCCGAGGGTCCCCTGCATACCCCCAATCTAGCCGCGCCGACGCGCCCCGTCCCGGGCGGATCGAGCCCCATCACGCTCGTGTATGCTCTGCGCCCCATGCTCGCCAGTGTTCGTTGGCTCAACACGCTCCTCGCCTCCGGCTCCCCCGGTTCCTCAGGACCGGCCGGCGCCGTCACGCCCGATGAGGCCGAGCACGTGCTCACCTTCGCCGGCTTCCCCATCGAATCGCGCGAGGACCTTCCCGGCGGCGACGTCCGCCTCGACGTCGAGGTCACCAGCAACCGCGGCGACTGCCTCAGCCACCTCGGCCTCGCCCGCGAGATCGCCGCGGCCACCGGGCGGCAGTTGATCGTTCCGACCCCCGATCCCGAGCCCGACGGCGAGCCGGTGGGCTCGTTCGCCTCGCTGCAGAACACCACGCCGGACGTCTGCCCCCGGTTCACCGCCCGCGTCATCCGCGGCGTGAAGGTGGGGCCCAGCCCCAAGTGGCTCGTCGAGGCGCTCGAGGCCGTCGGGCAGCGATCCATCAACAACGTGGTGGATGTCTCCAACTACGTGCTGCTCGAACTGGGCAACCCCTCGCACACGTTCGACCTCAACACCCTTGCCGGCCGCACCGCCGTCATCCGCTGGGCGAAGAAGGGCGAGCGCTTCGAAGCGCTCGACGGGCGCACGCACACCCTGCGCGAAGATGAGTTGGTCGTCGCCGACGCCGAGCGCGCCGTCTCGCTCGCCGGCGTCATCGGCGGCGAGTCGTCCTCCGTCACCGAGCGCACCACCGATGTGCTCCTCGAGGTCGCCACGTGGGACCCGGCGACGATCCGGCGCGCCGCCCGCAGGCTGAACATCCGCACCGACGCCGGCCACCGCTTCGAGCGCATCGTCGACGCCCGCACCATCGACGCCGCGGCGGACCGTCTGGCCGCGCTCATCCTCGAACTCGCGGGCGGATCGCTCGCCGAGGGCGTGCTCGACGCCGGCGCCCCGGCCGTTGCGCTGCGCATCGTCGAGATGCGCGCCCAGCGCTGCCGCGACCTGCTGGGCGTCGACACGCCCACCACCGAGATGGCCCGCCTCCTCACCGCGCTCGACGTCGATGCGCACCTCGACGAGCCGAGCGACACCCTCCGCTGCGAGATCCCGCCGCACCGCCCCGACCTGACGCGCGAGGTCGATCTCATCGAAGAGGTCGCCCGCACGCACGGGTACGACCGCATCCCCATGCACGAAACCGTGCAGGTGCGCGTCGCCCCGCCGCAGGCCGACGAGCGCGCCATGCGCGAGATCGCCGACACCCTCACCGGGTGCGGCTTCTTCGAGACCGTGACGTTCTCGTTCATCACCCCCGAAGAGGCCGCGCTCTTCCTGCCCGCGGGCATGCGCGTGCTGCGCGTCGACGAGGAGCGCCGCAAGGGCGAGCCCGCGCTGCGCCCCAGCGTGCTGCCCAGCCTGCTCCGCTGCCGCAGGATCAACCAGGACGCCGGCCTCCGCGCCGAGGGCGGCGTGCGTCTCTTCGAGTTCGGCGGCGGCTACGCCGAGGACGACGAAGGGCAGACCGTCGAGTCGCGCAATCTCGCCCTGCTCATCGATGCGCCCGACGAGCAGCAGGGCCTCCGCGCCATGCGCGGCGTGCTCGACGCCATCGGCGCGCGCGTCGGCGGAATGGCGCCCGTCTACGAGGCCCACGAGGGCAGCCGCCCCGCCGACCGCCCCGACGCGACCATCGGCGTGAGCATGGGCGGCGTGACGATCGGCGCCGTGCGGCTCTTCTCGAACGACATCCTCAAGCGGTACGGCATCGAGGGCGTCGTCGTCGGCGCCGAGGTCGATCTGCCGGCGCTCATCAGCGTCTACCCGCCCCGCCCCGTGGTGCGGGCGCTGGCCGCCTTCCCCGCGATCGAGCGCGACCTGAGCGTCATCGTCGACGAGGCCACCACCTGGGCGTCCATCGAGGGCGTGGTCAAGGCCACGGGCCCGGCGCTGCTCGAGCACGCCTCGTTCGTCGGCGTCTATCGCGGCAAGCAGGTGGGCGCGGGCAAGAAGTCCGTGACGCTCCGGCTCCGCTTCCGCGACCCCGCCCGCACCCTCCGCCACGAGGAGGTCGACCCGCAGGTCGCCGCCGTGGTCGCGGCGATGCAGCGCGATGTGGACGCTGCGTTGCGGGCCTGAGCCGCAGGTGAACCCCGCCACCAAACCGCCCCCCACGCCGCTCCTATCGCGGTAATTGCGACCAGAACGGGGGTCGGGGTGCACCGGCGGCTGTGCGGGTATCATGGGGGGCAGACGTTGCGAGGGGGATGACAGGAACCAAACAGAGGAGACGCCGCGATGACGAGCGCCCCTGCCACGAGGAATTCGCCCATGTCCGAAACGCGCCCGGCCACGGAGGATCGGCCCCTCATCTGGATCGACGGCACGCTCTATCCCAAGAGCGAGGCCAAGATCAGCGTGTACGACCACGGGCTGCTCTACGGCGACGGCTGCTTCGAGGGCATCCGCTTCTACAACAAGCGCATCTTCAAGGCCCGCGCGCACCTCGACCGCATCTACCGCAACTGCGAGCGCATCCGCCTGCCCATCCCCTACACCAAGGACGAGATGCTGGCCATGATGCGCGAGTGCATCGACGCCAACGGCCTCACCGACGGCTACATCCGCCTCATCGTCACCCGCGGCGTGGGCACGCTCGGCCTCAACCCCTTCAAGTGCGAGCGCGCGGGCGTGATCAGCATCGCCGACACCATCGCCCTCTACCCGCCCGAGATGTACGAGAACGGGATGAAGGTCATCGTGGCCAAACGCCCCCGCACGCCCACCGCGTGTTTGGACCCCAGCCTCAAGAGCCTCAACTACCTCAACAACATCCTCGCCAAGGTCGAGGCCATCGACGCGGGCGTGCTCGAGTGCATCATGCTCTCGACCGAGGGCTGGGTCGGCGAGTGCTCCGGCGACAACATCTTCGTCGTCAAGGACGGGCGCCTCCTCACGCCGCCGCTCGAGGCCGGCATGCTCGACGGCATCACCCGCGCCTTCGTCAAGGACGAACTGGCGCCCAGTCTGGGCGTCGAGGTCGAAGAGAAGTGGATGCGCATCGAGGACGTGCTGCAGGCCGACGAGATCTTCCTCACCGGCACCGCCGCCGAGATCATCGCCGTGACGCAGATCGAAGACACCGTCATCGGCTCCGGCAAGGAAGGCCCCGTGACCAAGCGCCTGCGCGACGGCTTCCGCAAGGTCGTCAGCAAGGACGCCCCGGAAGACTGAACACGTCGCGATGGATCAGACCCGCGCCCTTCTCGAGATGTACGCCGACCGCGGCCCCGCGTGGCGCGCCGCCATCGAGGCGGGGCACGACATGTCGCTGGTGGAGCAGGCGATGCACCGGACCTTCGAGCAGCGCATTGAGGACCTGCAGCGGGCGATCGATTCGCTCGCCGCTCTGCGTGAGGCGGTGATCGAGCGTGCCGCAGCGGAACGACGAACTCCTGACGCGACTCATTGACGCCGGCGTCGACTTTGTGATCGTCGTCGGCGCCGCAGCGTTCGCCTACGGCGCCACGTACCCGACGGTCGATCTCGACGCCGCGTTCCGCTTCACCCGTGAAAACGCTGAGCGGCTGCTGCGTGCGTTCGACGGCGTGCCGATCCGGCACGCCATCACGCCCGGCAAGCGGCCCGTCACCGAGGACGCGTCGGCGCTGGCGTCGCTGCGCAACCTGTACCTGGAGAGCGACCTCGGGCGGCTCGATTTGCTGGGCGAGCTCCCGCCCGTCGGCGGCTACGAGGACGCCCTGCGCCGGTCGCACAGCGTGACGCTGCACGGCCGCGAGGTCCGGCTGATCGACATCGACGCGCTGATCGAATGCAAGGAGGCGCTGGGCCGCCCCAAGGACGTCCTCGTCGCGCAGCAGCTCCGCGCGATCCGCGAGCGCACATCACACCCCGGAGTACCCCCGCGCGGCGTGTAGACTCGTGCGCGCCGTCCACCCCGCCACGGAAGACACCGCCATGCCCAAGATCGTCTGGATGATCGGCCTGCTCGTGCTCTCCAACGTCTTCATGACGTTCGCGTGGTATTTCCACCTCAAGCACAAGGCGTGGCCGCTGGTCATGGCCATCGGCGTCTCGTGGCTGATCGCGCTGCCCGAGTACATCCTGCACGTGCCCGCAAACCGCTTAGGGCACACGGCCTTCGGCGGCCCGTTCACGGCGCCGCAACTCAAGGTCATACAGGAGGCCATCACCCTCCTCGTCTTCGCGGCCTTCAGCGTGCTCATCCTCAAGGAGAAGCCGCGCATCAACGAGTACATCGCCATGTGCATGATCTTCGGCGCCGTGGTCGTCGCCATGTGGGGACGCACCTCGCCCACCGTCGGCGTCCACCCGCAGGCGCCCGTCGTCGAGCCCGCGGTCGATCCCGAATCGCTCGCCCGCCACGAATAACGCCCCAGCGCCGCGACGCGGGCGCGCATACCCTTGCGCAATGACCGAAGCCAACGCCAACACCCCGCTCCCCGCCGACGCTCCCGACCCCGTCGTCGGCATCGACCTCGGAACCACCAACTCCCTCGTCGCCATCGCCGACGCCCGTGGCCCGCGCGTCCTCCACCCCGACAGCGAGCGCCCCATCCTGCCCAGCGTCGTCCGCTACAGCGCCGACGGCGCCCGCGTCGAGGCCGTGGGCGACGAGGCCCGCGACCACGCCGTCGAGCACCCCGAGCGCACCGTCTCCAGCGTCAAGCGCCTCATGGGGCGCGCCCTCCGCGACGCCCGCGCCGATGCCCCCTATCTCTCGTACACCCTCGTCGAGGGCGACCACAACACCGCCCGCGTGCGCATCGGCGAGCGCGTGATCTCGCCGCAGGAAGTCTCCGCCGAGATCCTCCGCGCCCTCAAGGCCCGCGCGGCCGGCGCACTCGGGCACGACGTCCGCCGCGCCGTCGTCACCGTGCCCGCCTACTTCGACGACGCCCAGCGGCAGGCCACGCGCGACGCCGGGCGCCTCGCAGGGCTCGACGTCGTGCGCATCGTCAACGAGCCCACCGCCGCGGCCCTCGCTTACGGCGTCGGCCTCGCCGCGAAGGAACCGCAGACCATCGCCGTCTACGACCTCGGCGGCGGCACCTTCGACATCTCCATCCTCCGCGTCACGCCCGTCGCGCCGGGCGCCGCCGAACCCGCGTTCTTCGAGGTGCTCGCCACCGCCGGCGACACCCGCCTCGGCGGCGACGACGCCGACCGGATGATCATCGACCTCGTGCGCGAAGAGTTGAGCGCGCGCTTCGGCGTCGACGCCGACTTCCCCCCCGCCACGCGTCAGGCCCTGCACCGGTTCGCCGAGGGCGCCAAGGTCAGGCTCTCCACCGACGACGCCGCGCCGCTGCGCATCGACATCGGCGAGGGTCGCGTCTACGAGCGCACGCTCGGGCGCACAGAGTTCGAAGCCATGATCACGCCCCTGATCGAGCGCACCCTCTCGCGCTGCGCTCAGGCGCTGCGCGACGCCAAGGTCGCGCCGGGGGATATCGACCGTGTGGTGATGGTGGGGGGATCGACGCGTATCCCGCTGGTGCGTGAACGCGTGGGCGCCTTCTTCGGCGTCGAGCCCTACACGGCGCTCGATCCGGATCTCGTCGTCGCCCTGGGCGCGAGCGTGCAGGGCGCCATCCTCTCAGGCGTCGGCGCCGATGCGCTGCTGCTGGACGTGATCCCGCTGAGCCTCGGTGTGGAAACCGTGGGCGGCGGCGTGGCCAAACTCATTGTGCGCAACCAGACGGTGCCGGCCCGCGCCGTCGAGATGTTCTCCACCAGCGTCGACGGTCAGACGTCCATCAAACTCCACGTCCTGCAGGGCGAGCGCGAGATGGTGGAGGACTGCCGCAGCCTCGGCGTGTTCCACCTCTCCGGCCTCCCGCCCATGCCCGCCGGCGTGCCGCAGGTCGAGGTCGAGTTCCTCGTCGACGCCAACGGCGTGCTCAGCGTCAGCGCGCACGAGCGGCGCTCCGGCAAGCGCGCCGCCCTGCAGATCGTTCCCAACCACGGCCTCAGCCGCGACGAGGTCGACCGCATGGAGGCCGAGGCCTACGCCAACGCCCGCGAGGACATGTCGCGCCACCGCGTGGCGGACCTCGTCGCCAACGCTGCGCTCGACATCAAGTGGATCACCGAGCGCCTCGACGCCGTGCGGGACGACCTCGACCCCGACTACGCCGCCGACCTGCGCGCCAAGGCCGACGCCCTGCGCGCACAGGTCGAAGCCGCCCGCGCCGACTGGCGCAGCGTCGAGCCCGATGACCTCCACCGCGCCAAGCACGACCTCGACGAGGCCAGCCTCCGCCTGCACGAGGTCTCGATCGCCCGATCGCTCCGCGGCGATTGAGCGGCCGAAACCCGCGTTGGCGCGATGATCGTCACGCGTCCGTCGTGCATCGCCTCCGGCGCGCAAACGGCAGCGCGAGGCACGCGCCCAGCCACACGGCGCTCGGCGCGGGGATGATCGGCGCCGCCTTGCTCCAGTCGATCGAGCCGTCGACGGTCTCATCGGCGGCGAGGTCCGAGATGCCGAGCCAGTGGATGCTGCCGGGGAAGGCCGCCTGCGCGATGCCCTGAGCGCTCCCGCCATCGGAGGAGATCACCGCAAAGAGGCCCATCGACCCGGAGACCGTGAACGGCGTCCCGTAGACGAAATCGAACTCCAGCTCGACCACGTCGATGGGGAATTCGCTGTACGCCTTCTGCAGCGTCCAGTCCCCTCCGTAGGACACCGAGGCGTTCGAGACCTGCACGGTGACGCTCGCGAACGCGGAGACGTTCGAGCCTCCGTCGTCGAACCCGCTCACACCCGATTGCGTGACGAACGACAGGAGCGCCGTGCGCGTCCCCATCTGTCCCTGCATGCCGGGCGCGTTGATCACGACCGTGTCGGTGAACGTGCCGCCGGCGCTCGACGTGACGCTGCCCTGAACGTTCGCGTACCCCTGCACGCGCGCGACCCCGCCGAAGTACCCGAAGCCGACCGCCGCGCGTGCGGTGGTCACGCCGCCGACGTTCGGCGGCGCCACGGAGAACCACGTCCCCGCGACGAGCCCGTCGGACGATGCGCCCGTGCGGTTGTCGACGTCGAGGCGGAAGAAGTCGTCCAATAGGTCGAACATCTGCGACTGGGCGTTGGCCGTCAGCATCTGCCCGGAGGCGCCCGCCACGAACACGCCGAGGGCCAGACCGACGGAAACAAAAACAGACTGATAGCGATGCATGGATTCTCCCTTGTAGATCACTACTGCTCCGTTGCGGCTGTGCGTCCGCCGCGATGCGCCCTGTGCCGGCGCGTTTGACTGGGTCGCAACGTACTCGAACGACGGACCTCGCCCAAGCGTGAATCCCGAACTTTCTGTGAAAATTATCAGGGCCGCGCTCCGCACCGCCGGGCCCCGGCCAGACGCGTCCCCGTGCTACCCTCCTCGCTATGCCCGCCCAGACCAGTACAGTCTCCGAACGCCTCGCGCCCTTCGGCACGACCATCTTCGCGGAGATGACGGCCCTCGCCATCGAGCACGGCGCCGTCAACCTCTCGCAGGGCTTCCCCGACTTCGACGGCCCCGCCTTCATCCGCGAGGCCGCGGCCCGCGCCATGCAGGAGGGCCACAACCAGTACGCGCCCCTGCCCGGCGTCCCCGTGCTGCGCGAGGCCATCGCCGGCTGGCGCGAGCGAACCACAGGCGACCGCCCCGACGCCGGCGCCGAGATCACCGTCACCAGCGGCTGCACCGAGGCGCTCGCCGCGTCGATGCTCGGCCTCGTCAACCCCGGCGACGAAGTCGTGCTCTTCGAGCCCTTCTACGACTCCTACCTCGCCTGCGTGCGCATGGCCGGCGCCACGCCCCGCGTCGTCACGCTGCGCCCGCCCGCCCCCGATGCGCCGCATGACGCGCCGTTCACGTTCGATCCCGAAGAACTGCGCGCGGCCTTCGGCCCGCGCACGAAGGCGGTACTGGTGAACACGCCGCACAACCCCACCGGCAAGGTCTTCACGCGCGATGAACTCGCGCAGATCGCCGCCCTGTGCGCGCAGCACGACGCCATCGCCATCAGCGACGAGGTGTACGAGCGTCTCGTCTACGACGGCGCCGAGCACGTCTCCATCGCCACGTTCCCCGGCATGCGCGAGCGCACCGTCGTCTGCTCCAGCGTCGGCAAGACGTTCAGCTACACCGGGTGGAAGGTCGGCTGGGCGATCGCCCCCGAGCGGCTGACCGCCGGCGTGCGCGCTGCGCACCAGTTCCTCACCTTCGCCGTGCCCACGCCCCTCCAGCACGGCGTCGCGGCCGCCCTGCGCGAAGACGAGGGCGAGGCCTCCGTGCGCGACCTCGTCGAGCACTACACCAACGCCCGCGATTTCCTGCTCGGCGTGCTGCGCGAGGCCGGCCTGCGCGCGTTCACGCCGCAGGGCTCGTACTTCATCCTCGCCGATCACGCCCCCCTGAATTTGGGTGACGACGTGCAGTTCTGTCGCACGCTCACCGCCGAGCAGCGAGTCGCGGCGATCCCGCCCAGCGCGTTCTACGCGAACAAGGAGCACGGGCGGAGCCTCGCTCGGTTCGCGTTCTGTAAGCGGATGGAGACGCTCCACGAGGCCGCGCGACGCCTCGCGGCCCTGCATTCGCGGTGATCGGACGTGAAATCTGCGTATTCTGGCCGATCAATGCTCGCGTTTTGCCCATTCCAAGCCATACTTCACCCTTGAGGCGCCCCCTCGCGCCCGATACTGTTCGTGTGCGCGTCCGCGCCCTCACCCCACGTATGCCCACGCAATCACCGGAGAGAATGATGCGTCCTATGTTCAGCGCTCCCAAGACCGCGATGGGGGTCGCGGCGATCGCGATGTCCTTCTGCGCCGCCCTCGCCCACGCCGATGAAACCCGCCCCGGACAGCCGGTGTGGACGCCCGACGGCCTCGTCTTCCCCGACGGCGTCGCCATCCCGCGCAGCCTGACCGACGTCGAGCGCGACTACCTCCGCGAGAACCCCCTCGAAGCGCTCCGCGGCGCCACGCCTCCCCCGGCCACCACCGTGCGCAGCGTCGCCGAGTACGAGCCGATGGACGCGATCATCTTCTCGTGGAGCACGGTCGGCTCATGGAACAGCATCATCGCCCAGATGGCCGGCCACATCACCACCACGGGGAACGCCGACGTCATCGTCTACGCGCGCAGCACGGCGAACGCCAACTCTGCGCTCAGCGCCATCGCCGCGCAGGGCGCTGACATGTCGCGCGTCGACGTCCGCGTCCGCTTCCTCGACACCATCTGGCTGCGCGACTACGGCCCGCGCTACGTCTACCAGGGCGACGTCCGCGCCGTGATCGATCACACCTACAACCGCCCCCGCCCCAACGACAACGCGCTCAACACCCACCACGCCGCCCTGCAGGGCCACGCGTTCTACGAGATGCCCCTCATCCACGGCGGCGGCAACTACCACCTCAACGCCCTGAACTCCGGGCACGCCACGAACCTCGTCGTCAACGAGAACCCCGGCATGACCCAGTCGCAGGTGTACGACATCTGGAACGAGTACCAGAACATCGACACCACGTTCTACACGCCCTTCCCCACCAGCGTCGACTCCACGCAGCACATCGACATGTGGATGCAGATCATCGGCGACAACAAGATCGTCATCAGCGAGTGGCCGGCGCAGCAGGGGTCGACCCAGTCCAACATCAGCAACGCCGCCGCGGCGGCGTTGGCCGCCAACGGCTGGACCGTCTACCGCACGCCCGCCGTGCGCCTCACCAGCAGCCCCGCCGCGCACTACACCTACACCAACGTCGTTGTCGTCAACGACCTCGTGCTCATCCCCACCTACACCCACTCGTTCATCACCGGCAACAACTACAACGAGACCGCGCTGAGCGTCTGGCAGCAGGCCATGCCGGGCAAGACGATCGTGCAGATCAACTGCCAGAGCCTGGTCACCGCCGCGGGCGTCATGCACTGCATCGTCATGCACATGCCCGCGCACCTCGGCGGCGACAACCCCACCGCCCACGTCGTCACCCCCAACGACGCCGCGACCTTCGATCCCGGCGACAACGTGCAGATCACCTGGCTCACCGACGACCGCGAGGGCGTGAGCAACGTCGACCTGCTCCTGAGCACCGACGGCGGCGCCAACTTCTCCACCATCGCCGCGGCCATCCCCGACACCGGCTCGTACAACTGGACGGTCCCCAGCGTCTTCACGACGCAGGGCGTCATCCGCGTCGTCGCCCGCAACGCGAACAACCTCACCGGCCACGACGACTCCGACCAGTTCTTCACCATCGGCGGCCCCTGCCCCGGCGACGCCAACGGCGACGGCGTGGTCGATTTCGCCGACCTCTCCACGGTGCTCGGCAACTTCGGCCAGTCCGGCGCCGGCGTCCCGGGCGACGTCAACGGCGACGGCGAGGTCGATTTCGCCGACCTGAGCGAGGTGCTGAGCAATTTCGGCACGGAGTGCTGATCGCACACAACCGACGAGCAAACACGCGTACATCACGCGAGAGCGGGCACGGCTGCCCGCTCTTTTTTTATGCATAGTGCGGATATTCGGGGTGCGGAATCATGTCGCGGCTCTGTACCATGGCCGAGGATCGACAACACTCGCCTCGTCGTGAACGGGAGAAACAACACATGCATCGTGCCTTGCCCCATCGCCTCCTTGCGCTGCTGTGCGCCGCCGGTCTGCCCGTCGGCCTCGCGAGCGCCCAGTGCGACATGCTCAACCCGCCCGATCAGTCGCTCGACATCCCCGATCCCGACTTCATCGACGCCAACGGCGACGGCATCGACGGCATGGCCTGCGGCCCGGTCTTCGTCTCCCTCACGGGCGTCGACACCAACCTCGGCACGATCGACGCGCCCATGCGCACGATCCAGGCCGCCGTGCTCGCCGCGGCGTCGTACGTCCCGCCGCGCGATGTCTACGTCTCCGCGGGCGTCTACGCCGAAACAGTCGTCTTGCGCGGCGGCGTGAACATCTACGGCGGATACGACGCGGCCGACGGCTGGTCGCGCGACGCCGGCAACGCCGCGACCATCGCCGGCGGCGTCATCACGATCTACGCCCAACAGCTCCACGAGCCCTCGTCGCTGGTCCTGCTCAACATCGTCAGCGCCACGCCGACGGCGCCCAGCGCGGACTCCATCGCCGTGCTGGCGCGACAAAGCACCTCGCCGCTCACACTCGAAAACGTCTCCGTCGTGCCGGGGCACGGGCAGGACGGCGCGTCGGGCGCGCCCGGTTCGCCCGGCACGCTCGGCGGGCAAGGCGGGAACGGCGGTCCCGGCGCGTGCGACGACCAGAACGCGCCGGGGTTCGGCGGCTTTTCCGGCTCCGGCGCCTTCTCCGGCGGGCAGGGCGGCAACGGCGGCTTCGCCGGGAGCAATTACTTCGGCGCCCCGGGCGCGAACGGTGGGAACAGCGGCGGCGCGGGCGGCAGCGGCGGCGCGGGCGGGTCTACGGGCTCACCGGGCAACCAAGGTCAGCCCGGCGCCTCTGGCGTCGCCGGGCAGCATGGCTCGGGCGGGGACGGGTTCTTCAGCAGCGGCTCCTCCGGTGCGCCCGGGCAGGCCGGGCGCGGCGGCGGGGGCGGCGGCGGAGGTGGTGGACAGTCCGGCATCTTCGTGATCAACGGCTCCGGCAACGGTGGCGGCGGCGGTGGGGGAGCCGGCGGACCCGGGTCGCCGGGAACAGGCGGCGGCTATGGCGGCTCATCGATCGGCGTCGTCGCGATCGATGTCGACCTGATCGTCTCGGAGAGCGGCTTCGACATCGGCTCCGGTGGGGACGGCGGCGATGGCGGATCGGGCGGCCAAGGAGGCACAGGCGGCCCCGGCGGTGTCGGCGGCACAGTCTGCCTGCAGGAAGTCGGCAGGGGCGGAAACGGCGGAGCGGGCGGCGCCGGCGGCGATGGCGGCGATGGCGGTGGCGGCGTGGGCGGGAGCTCGATCGGCGTTTTCAGCGTCAGCTCCGAACGCTCCACCATCTCGATCTCCGATACGTCGTTCACGTTCGCCGGCGCGGGTCAGGGTGGCGTGGGCGGGGGCGGAGGAGGGGGCCAGGGCGCCGCGGGCGTCGTCGAAGAAGTTGTTTTCGCGGGCGTTGTGCCGCCGCTGCCCACGGGCCTCGCGCCCACCGGCGTCCACGCGCGGCTCGTGACCACGGTCGGCCTGACCACGCCGCCGACGCCCGTCTTCGTCGCCGACCCCGACCCCCTCGACACGCACATCATCAGCATCGTCACCCAGCCCCTGAGTGGGACAGCCACCAC
>RECZ01000095.1 GCA_007693765.1 Phycisphaerales bacterium
ACGGGGCCCTGCCGATCTGCCGGCTACTGGCGATCGCCCCGTCGACGTACCATGATGTAGCGCGACAATCTGGGTGAGTTGGGCGCGACAATCAGGATGAGGATCGAAGTGCCGCGGCGGCTGGGATGATCGCGGCGCCGGAGGCCACGAGCAAGGGGTTTCGCATCTTGATTGTCGCGGAGCGTCAGTCGGCGATGTCCTTGATCGTCGCGCGGGTCGGGGGCCTTCCGGGTCCCTTTCGGCGCTCGACGGCGGTGCGGCGGCGATAGCTTTCGACGTTGAGTTCGAGGATGGTCGCGTGGTGGACGAGGCGATCGACGGCGGCCAGCGTCATGGCGGGGTCCGGGAAGATCCGGTTCCATTCGCCGAAGGGCTGGTTGGCGGTGATCAACATGGAGCGGCGCTCGTAGCGAGCGCTGATGAGCTCGAAGAGCACGCTGGTCTCGGCTTGGTCCTTGGTGACGTAGGCGAGGTCGTCGAGGATCAGCAGGTGGTACTTGTCGAGCTTGGCGATGGCGGATTCCAGGGCGAGTTCGCGCCTTGCGACCTGGAGGCGCTGGACGAGATCGGTGGTCCGGGCGAACAGCACTCGCCAGCCATTTTCGATGAGCCCGAGGCCGATGGCGGCGGCCAGATGGCTCTTGCCACCGCCCGGCGGGCCGAAGACGAGCAGGTTGTCGCCCTTTTCGAGCCAGCTGTCGCCGGCGACCAACGCCATGACTTGGGCTTTGGAGACCATCGGCACGGCGTCGAAGTCGAAGCTGTCGAGGGTCTTGCCGTGCGGCAGACGGGCCTCGGTCAGATGACGCTCGATGCGGCGACGCTCGCGCTCGGCGAGTTCGTGCTCGGCCAGGGTGACGAGGAAGCGGGCGGCGGGCCAGCCCTCCTTGTCGGCGCGTTCGGCGAAGCGGGACCAGATGTGTTTGATGGCGGGCAGGCGCAGTTCACCGAGCAGAAGGCCGAGGCGCGCCTCGTCGACGGGATCGGTCGCGGTCATGCCGACGCTCCTTCTGCAGCAGCGGCGGTCAGGACGTCGTAGGCACTGAGCGGGGTCAGGTTGACGGTGACTTGCGGCAGGGCCTCGGGGGCCGGCGCGAAGCGGGCGCGCAGATCGGCGAGCGCCGGGAGACTGCCGGCGTCGAGGTTGGCGTCGATCAGGGCGGCGAGATCCGCCTCGCAGGCCCGCTCGTGGGCGATGGCCAGGGCGCCGACGACGAGCTTACAGGCGGCCCGTTGCGGCAGCGCCGCCATGGCGGCGTCGTAGAGCCGGCGGTAGGCGTCGCGCGGGAAGAGCTGATCACGGTAGACCAAGCCCGGTAGCGCGCCGGGTTTGGCCCTGAGCGCGTGGATGACATGCCGGTAGTCGACGACGTGACTTCGTCGGTTGGCGCCGTAGCCGCGGCCGCGCGGCAGGGTCATGAGATGCGTGCCGCCGAGGAAGACCTCGATCCGGTCGTCGTGCGTGCGGACGCGCAAGCGATGGCCGATGAGGCGCGAGGGCACGGTGTAGAACACGTTCTTCAGC
The DNA here is from genome assembly GCA_007693765.1 of Phycisphaerales bacterium. GTDB lineage: Bacteria > Planctomycetota > Phycisphaerae > Phycisphaerales > UBA1924 > RECZ01. Next base: position 1,526 of record RECZ01000095.1, read on the forward strand.
ATGAACCCGCCCGACGATGTCACCGTGACCATCGCCTGCTCGCCGTCCTCGACACGCCGGACCGGCAGGGGGCGCAGGACGGCGCGCTCGGCGTCGATACGCTTGCGGTTACGAGCGTTGCGGCGACCGATCAGCGCATCGATGAAGGCGCGATAGTCGGCGATGCTGTCGAAGTCGCGCGAGCCGCGCAGGAGTAGCGCGTCCTCGATGGCGCGCTTGAGATGACCATGCGGCGCCTCGATCGCGCCGTTCTCGTGCGCGATGCCGCGATTGTTGCGGCTGGCGGCCATGCCGTAGTGGCCACACAGCGCGTCGTAACGGGCGGTCCAGTCCTCCTGGACCTCTGGCGCGAGGTTGTGAAACGCCGCTGAGAGGCTGTCGGTGCGGTGCTCTGCCGGCACGCCGCCGAGCGACCAGAGCGCGTCCTGCAGGCCGGCGGCGAGTGCGACGAAGCTCTCACCCTGCAACACGACATGGCCATGCTCGAAGCCGCTGAAGACGAGGCGGAAATGGTAGAGGCGGTGCGGCAGCGGTTCCCCGGCGATGGTGACGCCGAGCCCGGACATGTCGGTGAAGTCCGACAGGCCCATTCGGCCCGGCTCGTGGACCTGGCGGAAGATCACCTCGCGCTCGGGACCGTGCAGCGCGCGCCACTGGCGGATCCGCCGCTCCAGCGTCCGGCGGATCCCGAGCCCGAGCTCGGGGTGTCGGCGCAGCAGTTCCTCCAGAATGGCGACCGGCCTGAGGCTCGGGCTCGCCTCCAGCATCGGCACGACCTCGGCGTCGAACACGTCGGCCAGCGGGTCGGGACGCCGCCGCCCGCGCGGTGTGCGCTTCTCCGATGGCGGTCGCGGGTCCTGCGCGATCCGGTAGCCGGTGGTGGAGCTGAACCCGGCCCGGGCGGCAGCCACGGGCGTGGTATCGGTCAGGCGGTGCTTCATGAAGAGCCTCATCTGGTGATCGGTCACGTGGCGGCCGGGCAAGGAGCTCCTCCGAAACACGGAAAGCTCCCGAATACCCCGGCCGGCCGCGGCACGCCGGGCTCGGCTCTCCGGTCGGGCTACGCCCTCCCTTCGACCCGAGCCCGGCGGAACGATCTCATCCAGATTGTCGCGCTCGTCTCATCCTGATCGACGCGCATCAGTCCGAATGACCTCGACGCGGTGCCGGGCCAGAATCTTCCGGTAGCCTTCGCCCCACCCCAAGCCGCTTGCGGCGTGGGCGCCACGGTGGTGAAAGGTGCCCGCGGCCAAGAGCGTGCGGATGGCTTCGACCAGCTCGGCGTCGGTCATCGGTCCCGTCGGGCCGGAGCGGTGTCGCCGCCCGGTCGTCTCAGGGTGTCGCTGCCGGTAGCGCGTGGCACGTGGCACGCGCCAGACACGGCAGACCCGGGCGAGACCGTACGGCTCACCCCCGGGGTCCCCATGCGATGCCCATCGGATGGGGTGGGCCTTGCGACCTCCGTCGGGCCAAACGGCGCCCGCCCGCCAGCTTGT
>RECZ01000007.1 GCA_007693765.1 Phycisphaerales bacterium
GCAATCCCGGATACTTTTTGATTATGTCCCCCAGCGTTCGGTTTGAATCGCCGCTCACCTCCCTTGCGACACTCTCCAAGGCTGCAACGGCGTGGTGGATAGCCCCTGAGAGATCAGGCTCCGGCCGACGAGAGAGGTCGACCCGAGCTTCTTTAAATTCTTGGGATGCAACAGATAAACCAGACTGCTCTAGCTCCTCCTCAGCCGTGCTGAGCACCTGCTCAAGCGAATCTTCACCATGCACTTCGAGGACGCCATTGACAAGTTGCCAACCGACATGTTCCTCCTCGAACAACTGGTTCATTTCATGTTCGAACTTATGATACTCGCCGCTCTCCGCCAACGTTTCAGCGCAGGCCTCGACAAAGTCGTAAAACTCATGCCACTGCGCATTGCAGACGAGATCCTGAGCCTCATCCATGATATTGGGATGCTCCGACCAGTTTCTTGAATCGGGTCGAATACGTCGAACACGACAGATCGCCGCACGAACCCAGCTTGGCAACTTGTTCAGGTCATGAACGAGCATTGACAGCGTGCCCATACGGAGCTGCTCCGATGCTTCGTGGTATACAAGCGGCCCACTGCTTTGACGGCGGAAGCCGAGTCGTCGTGAGAATCGCTCGTAGTTCTCCGCCATCACACACTCACCTCACGCAATTACCCCGCATTTGTCGCGAATGCGTAGAGCGGCACGCCACCCCGCGGTATCTGCGTACGTTTCGGCTAGCGGATCTGGGCGGGCTTTATCCGCTCCCCAGATAGTGAATGACCCCGACGGGATTCGAACCCGTGTACCCACCTTGAAAGGGTGGTGTCCTGGACCAGACTAGACGACGGGGCCAACGCCGCCCTCCGGGGCGGTCCGGGGGGCAGGAACGGGGAGTATAGGGGACGCGCCGCCATCGCTCCAGAGCGGGCCGTCACGCCCCACCGTCCGCGGCGGGTTATCGCGCCTCGGGCGCCGCGTCGGGCTGGTGCGGCGGGCCCGGGGGGCCGATGAAACCTCTATGAACACCGAGACGATCGAGCGCCACGACGCCGCGCCGACGGGCGACCATCAGGGCATCCACCCCACCCGCACCGACGCCCATCGCGACGGCCCGGGCTCTGGGGCTTCAGGGGGCGGCGTTGCGGCCCCCGCTCGCTCGCGCGTGCTGCGGGCCGGTTCGCGTGTGCTCGTGGCGTTGCTGGCCGCGGGGCTCTTCGTGATGTTCGCCCGCGGCATCGACCCGGCGGATTCCAGCGCCGTCTCCACCGGCGTGCTGAGCGAGCACGCCCCCGCGACCGTCGCCGATTTCGTGAACGCCGGCCTGCTCGGGCAGATCGAATCCAGCGGCTACACCGTGCGCATCCTCGCGACCAACGACGATGAGCCCGTCTACACCGTGCTCGACGCAAACGGCGTGATCCTCGGCGAGCGTCTCCGCGCCGACGAGGTCTACCACGTCGCCCCCGGGCTCGACATCAACCGCATGCTCATGGCCGAGCCGCTCATGCTCGCCGACTTCCACAACTACGACTAACCCCCCCCGGAGTAAGCCCCGGCGCAAGCGCGTACACAAGACCGGAAGTACGCCCGGGCGTGAACCGGGAATTCGCCCCGGAGCACGCCCCAAGACCGGCCGCGGCCCCGTGTCGCTGATTTCGCGGGTATGCCGCACGCCGGCGCCGTACGCTGGGGGCGTATGGGCCGCATCCTCATCCTGTGCCCGCTGGCGATCGAAGGGCGTGCCGCACGCCTGGCTGTCGGCTCGCGCGAGGGCGTCGAGGTGCGCATCACCGGCCCCGGCGAACGCCTGCTGCGCGCCCTGCACGAGGGCGTGAGCGACGCGGACGAGAAGCCGGCGCTGGTCGTGCTGGCGGGTGTGTGCGGCGGGATGTGCGAGTGCGAGCGCTCGCCCCGCGTCGGGCACGTCATGGATCTCTCCGGCGCCCGGTGGGACGCCCCCGAGCACGGCCCGCCGGACCCCGCCTCCCGCACACCCGATGCGCCCGTGACCGTGCTGGGGCTGCACATGGCGATCGAATCGCGCGAGGCCAAGCGGGCGCTGTGCCGGCGCACCGGCGCGGCCCTCGTGGATATGGAATCGCACCTCTTTGCGCGCACGTGCGAGCAACTCGGCGTGCGCTGGTGCGTGATCCGCGGCGTGAGCGACAACGCCCGCGCGGGCCTCGTCTCCGGCGCCGAGGGCTGGGTGGACGCCGACGGCGAGACGATCACCCGTCTCGTGCTGCGCGACTGCGCCACCCGGCCGTGGATCGTCCCCGCCGTGTTGCGCCTCGGCCTCGGCACGACCCTCGCCCTCCGCGCCGTGCGCCGCCGCCTCGCCGCCCTGCTCGACCAGCAACAACACCGCGCGGACAATCCCGCATGAGCGAACGCGCCGACCCAAACCCAAGCAACCCCCCCACTCCCGCCCCCGGAAGCCCCAGCTCGCCCGCCACCGGAATTCCCGGCTCTTCCGGCTCCCCCGCCATCGGCCGCGCCCCCGTGCCCGCGCACGTGCGCACGCTCCTCGTCTTCGGCGGCGCCTTCGACCCGCCCCACCGCGCCCACATCGAACTGCCCGCGCTGGTGCGCAAGCGCATCGGCGCAGACTGGGTGCTCTACGTCCCCACCGGGCGCTCGCCGCTCAAAGAACGCGGCCAGGTCGCGGGCTTCGACGACCGCGTGGCCATGCTGTGCGCGGCGATCGATCCCGGGTTCGCCTCCGTCTCCACCATCGAGGGCGAACGAGCCGGGCGCACGGGCGTGAGCGCCCCGTCGTACACCGTCGACACATTGCAAGAGCTACGCGAAGCCCTGCCGCCGAGCGTGCGCATGCGGTTCCTCTTCGGCGCCGACCAGGCGGCGCAGTTCCACAAATGGCGGAGCGCGGCGGAGGTGTCAGACCTCGCCCCCCCTGTCGTCATGCTGCGCACACCCCACGAAACCCGCGCCGCCCTGCTCGACGCCATGCGC
>RECZ01000098.1 GCA_007693765.1 Phycisphaerales bacterium
TCACAACCTCCATATGCCTGATGCCCAATGCCCAATGCACAAAGCCCAATGCCCAATGCCTAGTGCCCAATGCCTAGTGCCTGATGCCTAGTGCCTGATGCCCAATGCCCTTCCCCTCACAACCTCGCAAACCCCGGCAGCGTCCCCACCAGCGGGCGCAGGTACTCCAGATACGCCGGCGTCACGTCGAACCCCTCCCCGATGAACGCCGGGTCCATGTGCCGCGTCTTCGCCGCCACGTCCGTCAGTTGCACGAGCTCGAACGCCGCCTTGTACGGCTCCGACGACGCCCGCACGATCGCCACGCTCCCGTGCTCCTTCCCCTCCAGCGCGCACGCCGCGGCGAACGCGCCCACGCCCCGCGCCTCGCACGCGTCCACAGGGCTCGGGTCCGGCCAGTACCGCTGCATGTAGCCGAACGTGTCCGCCCGCACCCGCGGCGGCTTCCCGCCCTTGCTCGCCAGCGCCTTCTTCAGGTGCTCGCTCAAGAGATCGCCCAGCGCCCCCACCCCCGAGAGCTGCACGTTCCCGTGCGCATCGCGCTCGCGCTCCACGCTCGAGAGCGCCACCGCGATCGGCTCCCCCGCCGCGTTCTGCACGCCCTCGCTCACCGCGACCAGACAACGCCCGTGCTCGCGGTACGCGCCCTCCACCGCCGCGGTGAACGCGTCCAGATCGAACGGCGTCTCCGGCAGGCACACAACGTGCGGCCCGTCGCCCTCGCGCGTGCGCGCCAACGCCGAGGCCCCCGTCAGGAACCCCGCGTGCCGGCCCATCACGATGTTGATCTTGATCCCGGGGATCGCCCGGTTGTCCAGGTCGTCGCCCATGAACGCCGTCGCCACGAACCGCGCAGCGCTGGGGAACCCCGGCGTGTGGTCGTTCATCTTCAGGTCGTTGTCGATCGTCTTGGGCACGTGGAAGCACCGGATGTCGTGCCCCTCCCGCCGCGCCGTCTCGCTCACGATGCGGCACGTGTCCGACGAGTCGTTCCCGCCGATGTAGAACAGGAACCGCGCATCACGCTTCTTGAGCGACTCCACGATCCGCGCGCAGTACGCCGCGTCCGGCTTGTCGCGCGTCGAGCCCAGCGCCGCCGAGGGCGTCGCGCCCACCGCCTCGAGCGTCTCGGGCGGGTACGCGCCGAGGTCGACGAACGAATCCTCGATCATCCCCCGCACGCCGTGCCGGGCCCCGTACACCCTCGTGATCAGCCCCGACTCGAGCGCCGGACGAAGCCCCGCGACCACACCCACGAGCGATTGATTGATGACGGCGGTCGGCCCGCCGGACTGGGCGACGACGGCGGCGCCCGCTGGAATGTCGGTCGTCATGCTGGCCTCCTCAACTACGTGCGGCGCCGGCCGCCGCGCCCGCGTGGACGCCGGGCCGCGCCGGTCCCCCGCGATGGTACCGAACCCCCCGCACCCCGCGCCCGCACCCCATACCCCCGTCGCGCACACCCCTGTACACTGCGCGCATGCGCACAACAGCGCTCATCGCCGCCGCGCTCTGCATCGCCACGCTCCCGGCGCTGACGGGCTGCGCATCCCGCGCCAACGCCGACGCCGTCCCCGCATTCAGCGTCCCCGCCGGCGCATACACCGCCGCCTTCGACGCCGCCCGCGCCGCCCTCCGCGACGAGGGCTACACCCTCGACCGCGTCGACGCCCGCGCCGGCGTCATCACCACACGCCCCCGCGTCGAGCCCGCCATTGCGCCAAGCGGCGCTGCCGGCGATGCCGACTCCTGGTGGAACTCCCAGCGCAGCGTCGCCCGCGTCGAGTTCGCTCCCGAGGACCGTGAACCAAGCGGCGCCACCGACCACCCCGACACCGACCTCCGTGCCGACGACGCCCCCATGCAGGCCCGCGTCATCGTGACTATCGAACGCCTCCAGCGCCCGGGCCGACGCATCGAGCCCGTCAGCATCCGCCTCAGCAGCATCTGGAACGAGCCGGGGTGGGAGGACCGCGCCATGCAGCCCGGCCACACCACGGTCCAGCGCCGCGACCAAACCCACGCCGCCACCCTCGCCCGACGCATTCAGGAAAGAATAACCCCAAATATTGACCATACAGGAGAGTAATTTTGTACCCCTCCTGCCGTTCACAACGCCTGTGAGGGCTCCCAGAACGGGGTTCACACATGTCGGGACAAACCCTGATATGGTGGCCTATGATCAGCCGATACTAGAATGAGCCCCATCCTCGTGGGGCAACAAACTGGGGATGTGCGGTGAGTTGGCCCCCATTCCAATCTGACGGTCCCCCTCGCGTTCTCTGCGGCGGCGGCTGGTTTTCGATCGGGGCCATGGTGTGCCCCGGTGTCCGCATCACCTTTCCATGACTGAAAGGGACATCTCATGACCGACTTCAACAGCGAAGTCACGCTCGAGCGCCTCGCTCGCGCCGTCGAAGCGACGCAGGCTATCTGTGCGCTCCCGGCCATCGCCACCCAAGAGTGGTGCGACCTCGCCGCCGAGGCCCTGGCCATCATCACCCCCAACGCGCTCGTCGGCGTGGCCATCGCCCAGATCGACAGCGAGGGGGGCCTCAACAACGTGGAAGCCGCAGGCGCGGCCGGCCCAGACGCCGGCGCCGAAGCCCTGCAGATCCTCCGCAACAGATTCACCACCTCAAAGACCCTCGGCTGGAGCCTCGGCGACCCCACCAAGTGGCGCAGCGCCCAGACCGCACGCATCGAGCAGACCCCCGTCGGCTTCGTCTGGCCGTCCTCCAACGGCGGACGCGTCTGGGCCGGCGTCGGCGCCGACGACGTCATGGTCGGCGTCTGCTCGCTCTCACAGAACGACCCCAACCGCGTGATCGTCGCCGAGATCGGCGCACCCGCCGCCAACGGCCACTTCACCGACGAAGACGCCGTCCTCTTCCGCACGCTCCTCGCGCCCGTCGCGGCCAAGACCCGCGTCGCCTTCGGCGACGAGCCCATCAACGCCTCGCGCATGCTCACCCAGCGCGAGCAGGAGATCCTCGAGCACCTCGCCCTCGGCAAGAGCGTGCGCGAGATCGCCGAGCAACTCTCACGCAGCCCCCACACCGTGCACGATCACGTCAAGGCGCTGCACAGAAAACTCCGTGCCTCCAGCCGCGGCGCCCTCATCGCCCGCGCCCTCGGCCACAACGTCAACACCCGCGAGAACGGCGCCAAGGCCACCGCGCCCGCCGCGCTCCGCACCCCCGCTGCACGCTTCGGCTGAACCAGCCTCCCCCCGGCGCGAGAGGGGCCTGAACCCCCCCAACATCGCAACGCCGTCAGCACGGCGGGCCCCCGCACAACACGGGGGCCCGCCTTTTCTCTGCGCGATACACTCGCGCGCATGGTCGACGCACAACGCCTGCGCATCGCGCGCCAACACCTCGAAACAACAAGGCTCCTCGGCGTCGACTTCGTCCCCGTCCGAGCCGCCGCCGCGGCCGCCGCGGCGGCCCTCCCGACCACGCAGGAAACACGTTCGACCCCACGCAGTTCCGGGGTGGCCCCCGGGGGCCCGGGCCTCCGCGCCGAGCGACAGGCCGCCCTCGACACCCTCCGCGCCCGCCACGACCGCGAGTGCGACCACTGCACACGCTCCACCCAGCACACCAACATCGTCTTCGGCGAGGGCGACCCCTGCGCCCGCCTCATGTTCGTCGGCGAGGCCCCCGGCGCCGAGGAAGACCGCACCGGACGCCCCTTCGTCGGGCGCTCCGGCGAAAAACTCAACGACATGATCCGCGCCATCGGCCTCGAGCGCGACGCCGTCTACATCGCCAACGTCCTCAAGGCCCGCCCGCCCAACAACGCCACGCCCACGCCCGAAGAGGCCCAGCGCTGCGGCGTCTGGCTGCGCCAACAGATCGCCATCATTTCCCCGCGCGTCATCGTCACCCTCGGAAAGCCCGCCGCCAACTACCTGCTCGACAACCGCGACGCCATGGGCGCCATGCGCGGCCGCTGGTTCGAGTACGCAGCCCCCGATATGCCCGCCCCCACGCCGGTGCTCCCGACCTTCCACCCGGCGTACCTGCTGCGCGCCTACACCGTCGAAAACCGAAGGCTCGTCTGGGCGGATCTCCAGAAGGCGCGAGAGCGCCTCGACACCTAAACAAATCCCCCACGCTCAGGGGGGTTTGGGCCGAAACAAGAAAAATTCTCGCAGAGGGAATAGACAACGACGATAAATCGCTTACTCTGTAGGAGACAGCGACGGGACAGCCCGCCGCGAACGAATCAAGCCAACCCCCACGAGGCCTGGCGCTTTGCGTTTATCGCGGAGCGCCGGGCTTTTTTCGTGCGCCGAACAAGCCCCGCAGAGGCGTTCCCAGGCCCCACGCCGGCCCTTCACACACCCTCACGCAACGCCACGTCGTCGAAACCGATGCCCACGCATCCAACGAGTGGTTCCCTCCCCGCGCACGGATAGCCTGCGCGCCGCACGCTCGCGCCGTAACGCTCGAAACGACCGTGGTTTACTCGTCCCCGTCCCGCCGCACACGCCCCAGGTCGAGCTCGGTCTCGTCATCGAGGCGGCGCACCCGGATCGCCCGCCAGTCGACCAGCTCGCCCGTCTCAGACTCGTGCAGCACCTCGAAGGTCACCAGCACCACGTGCCCGACCTCGATCCCCTCGAGCGTCTCACCAGCCCCCAGCGGGAAGGGCATGATCATGGCGTTCATGCCCACCGGGTCGGCGTGGAAGTTGTCACGAAAATCAGGGATCGGCTCGTGGTGCACCCGGAACTCCGACGTCGGCGTCGCCGCGTCGGGCAGCATCGTCACCCGCCCGCGCACGTCGTAGACCGCCCGCAGGCGATCCGGCTCCGGCTCGGGCGTCTCGGAGGACCGCGAACATCCGATCAACGACAGAGCCACAACGGCGCACAGCGCCGTCGTCACCAGACGAGTCATGAGCGCCCCCGGCGCCATCACGCGGCCTTGACGTCGATGTACTTCGCCACGCGCTGCATGTCGTGCATCGCGTGCGGGAACCAGGGCATCTCCCACGACTCGCCCTTGGTCACCTTGGCGATCGTCGCCGACTTGCGACGAACCTCCCACGGACGCTTGCCGCGGCTGCGCACGTACAGGTTCTTCATCCGATCGCGGCTGCCCTTCTTGAGCGCACGCTTGATGCCCGCGTCGTTGCGCATCAGACGCATCAGCGTCTGACGATCGTCCTCGACGAGCGGCTCGGTCGTGATCGTGCAGCGCAGGGTCTGGCCCGGCTTGAAATCGAATGCAGCGGTGGACATATCTCGAAACCTCGTGAGGCCCGTGCGGGAGCGTCTGTGCGTGTCGTGCCGGCCCGCGACGCCCATCGCGACTACCGGGGCAGAGAGTGTATCAGGGCCCCCGGGCGAGTCCAGCCGACGAAAAAACCCGCGGCCGCGCCCGAACCTCCGGACGCGGCCGCGGGGATTGTTCACAAAGCGCCACCCGGCACGCCCCAAAAGGCCTCCCGCAGCGACCCGGGCTCCCGCACTCGGGCATCCAGAGACGCCCACAGGTCGGGGGTCCACTTCCGGGGGGGGGTTAGGAGCGGCGGCGGCGGGCGCTCGCCAGCAGGGCCAGACCGGCGACGGTGATCGCCCCGGGCGTCGGCACCAGCGAGTACGTCACCACACCCTCGCCCTGGCCCGGAATCGGCTCGTCGCCGCGGGTGGGGATGAGGTAGTAGAACTCGTCCCTGAAGATCCCGAACTCCAGCACGAGGCCCCGGGGCGTGGGCAGCCGGTCCACGATGTAGTCGATCCCTTGGAACACATCACCATCATCGAACACGGCCCTCGGGTAGCCCGGGAAATCGACGTCGTCCTCATCGGTGAAGCTCTCGCCGAAAAACTCGAACGTGAGCCAGTCAAGGGTGAAATCGTTCCCGCCGCGCACCGTCAGCGTGTACTGGAACTGCCCCTGGTACGTCTCGCCGGTCAGGAAGCCCGTGGTGATCTCCACCTCGAAGTCGTACAGAAACGTCTGGGCGTTGGCGACGCCCGCGGCGCCGGCGAGCGCGGCGGCGACACCGAGAATGCGATGCATGGTCATGGGATGACTCCTCTCCCTCTGCAGTGATGAACGGTCTTCAGAACGCTGTGCGGGCGTTCTACGAGGCGAGATGCTACCAGAAGCGGGGGCAATGAAAAGTAAATACTCCGTGAGCCCCGGCCAAACCCCCTCCCCGCCGCGCGACAGCCCGCCCCCCACACCGCCCGCTTCCCGCGTCGCCCCACGCCCCGCCGGGCCCGCCCCAACCGCTGCTAAACTCTGGGCATGCACGAGCAACCCCCCGCCGAGATCCCCCCCTTCGACCCTAACGCCCCCCACATGAACCGCCCGAAGCTGCGCCCCATCCGCGGCTTCGCCTTCAAGCAGGAAGAGCAACCCGTGCTCGGCCTCGCCGACGCCCGCCAGGTCTCCGACAAGATCGTCTACACCTCGCCCGCGGCCCAGCTCATCCTCCCCCACATGACCGGCGAGCACGACATCGACGCCATCATCAGCAAGGTCAACGACGACCTGAAGACCAAGGCCCCGCAGGCCGGCCCCCTCCAGCGCGAGATGCTCGAACGCTTCGTCGCCCAACTCGACGACGCCGCCCTCCTCGAAGGACCCACCTTCGACTCGCTCCTCGCCAAGGTGCGCGCCGATTTCGACTCCTCCCCCACCCTCCCCCCCTCCGTCACCGCCACCATCGCCGACATGCTCGTGCAGCAGTCGCTCGGCGAGCAGGAGGCCACCGACGAGCAGAAGCGCGAGATGGGCCCCGAGAAACTCCGCGACGCCTTCGACCAGTGGATCGCCCAGGCGCTCAAGGACGCGCCCGATCCCTCCTTCGACACCCTGCCCAAGGCCATCGTCGCGCCCCACCTCGATTACCCCCGGGGGTGGATGAACTACGCCAACGTGTACGGGCGAATGCGCGTCGTCGACCGACCCGACCGCGTCATCATCCTCGGCACCAACCACTTCGGACACGCCACCGGCGTCTGCGCCTGCGACAAGGGCTTCGAGACGCCCCTCGGCGTCTCCCGCATCGACGACGCCACGCTCAACGCCATGCGCGAGCGCCTCGGCTCCGACAACGCCACACGCCTCTTCGAGCACCGCTACGACCACGAACGCGAGCACTCCATCGAGCTGCACGTCGCGTGGATCCAGCACGTCTTCGCGCCCGCCGACCCCAACGACGCCCACGTCCCCATCTTCGCCGCGCTCGTCCACGACCCCGTCGTCAAGAGCGGCGACTCCTACGACGGCCAAGGCCTCGCGCTCGCGCCATTCGTCGAAGCGCTCAAGGAAACCATCGCCGCGCTCCCCGGGCGCACGCTCGTCGTCGCCAGCGCCGACCTCAGCCACGTCGGCCCGCAGTTCGGCGACCAGGTCTCACTCGGCGGCGACAAGTCCAACAACCCCCAGGGCGTCGCCAAGCGCGACCAGACCATCCAGCACGACCGGCGCATGATCGAGATGTACGCCCAGCGCCGCCCCGACGACCTCATCGCCGCCATGGCGTGGCAGAAGAACCCCACGCGATGGTGCTCCATCGGCAACCTCGTCGCCACCATGAAAGCCGTCGAGCCCGAAGAGGTCCGCGTTCTCAACTACGGCGGCGCCATGGATCAACAGGGCGCAGCCATGGTCACGTCCTGCGCCGCGGCCATGTTCTGATCGAGCCGCGTGAGCACGCTCCCACAGATCGCAACCATCATGGTGGCCGCCGCCGCCGGCGTCCTCGGCTGCGCCGCGCTCGCACTGTGGCGATTCGGCGCCGACACACGCCGCGCACAACGCATCGGCGCGTGGGCGCCCAGCGATCCCACGCTCATCGTCCTCGGCCTCGCCGGCCTCGCCATCGCCTACCACCTCCTCGCCGACGCCTTCGCGTGGAACACCCTCCGCGCGCCCACGCCCATCGTCATCGGTGTGGCCACCGTCGCCGTCGCGGCGTCCATGCTCCTCGACGCCGTCGACGCCCGCGCCAAGGCGCGTGAACGCGAAGACCAAACCGAAAACGACGCGAGCGACGCCCCGTGATCGCCCTCGTTCAGCGCGTCTCGCGCGCACGCGTGCGCGTCCACGAAGGGGAGGGCGCTGGGCACGACGAGTCCATCGCCCGCGGCGTGCTCGTGCTCCTCGGCGTCGAACGCGGCGACGCCGAACACGACATCGATTGGGGCGCCGACAAGGTCGCCAACCTCCGCATCTTCAGCGACCAGGACGGCAAGATGAACCACAGCCTCCGCGACGTCGGCGGCGAGGCGATGGTCGTCAGCCAGTTCACGCTCGCCGGCGACGCCCGCAAGGGCAACCGACCATCGTTCGTCAACGCCGCGCAGCCCCAGCACGCCGCCCCCCTCGTCGAACGCTTCGCGCAGCGCCTCGAGCACGAGCACCACCTCCGCGTCGCCCGCGGCGTCTTCGGCGCCGCCATGGAGGTCGAGCTCGTCAACGAGGGCCCCGTCACCATCATCGTGCAACGCGACCCCGTCTGATCCAACCCGCCGCGCAGCGGGGGCCGCACGCCGATAACACGGCCCAAACCGTGAAAACCCCCGCGAACGCCCCCTGAAGGGGCCGCGTTTCAGGGATTTTGTTTGTCGAAGCCCCACGCGTTCGGTAGGCTCAAGGGGTCGAGAGCCTCACGATCTCCGGTGGAGGGTCGGCTCATGCTCGTGGACCTACTCAGACCGCTCGCCCTCAGCATCCCGCTGCTGGTCGCCGGTGTGCACGCGCTGTGCACGCCCTATCCACGAAACTGGTTCCGGCTCCGCGGCCAACTCGACAGCGACGTCCCCATCCGGGTGCGCGTCCGCCTCCCAAAGGTCTTCGGCGCGATCTTTCTGGCGGGCGCAGCGTTCATCGTGCTCGACGTCGTGCTCGCGATGCGCCTGGGCGCGGCGGAGGCTATCGGCCCCGAAATAGCCTCGCTCCCCTGAACAAACCCCATAACCCGCCCAAACACATAAAACCTTCGCGAATACCCACGGGTTCGCAAATGTTTTCTTGCCTATCCTACCAAAGGCGGGTATTTTGACGCGCACCTATAATTTTTCCGGAGGGTTTCAATGCACAGCCAGATTTCAGAGTATGCCCTGCGTGTCGCGGCGTGCCTCGCAACGCGTGAAGACGGCTACGTCGCCGCCTTCGAACTCATCAAACGCGCCAGCGTGCCCCGCAACTACCTCGACAAGGTGCTGCCCGCGCTCAACAGCGCCGGCGTCATCGAAACACGCCGCGGATTCGGCGGCGGCCACCGCCTCGCCCGCGACCCCGCCGACATCACCCTGTCCGACGTCGTCGACGCCGTCGGCTCGCTCGACCGCGTCAAGCCCACCACCGCCGCGGCCCAGCGCAACGAGCCGTGGCTCCGCCCGCTGCGTTCCTGCGTCGATGAATCGATCGCCGCGGCCACGCACGTGCTCGAGCGCCGCTCGCTCGCCGACATCGTCCGCACCGACGCCGCCGGGGCCAGCATCGTCGAGGCCCGCCCCATCCGCCGCGCCGCCGCCGGGGCCAAGGCGAAAACCGGCGCCAAACGCAAGCGCGTCCGCTCCTGACGCTCAGCGCCGCCGGCGCAGCCCCGCCACGCCCAACAGCGCAACGCCCGCAAGCGCGCCGCCCGGCGCGGGGATCGCCACGATGCGGATGTTGTCCACCCCCAGCACGCCGATGATCGGGTTGGGCGTGGGCGTGTAGGGGAAGATGTCGTGGCGCAGCAGCAGGCGGTCAGCGTCGCTCAGCGCCTGCAGCAGCGTGCCCGACCCGCGGATGCGGGTCCAATCCGAGGGGACGATGTTCTCGAAGTCGACGACGAACGTCTCCCACTCCGCGCCCGGCGCGAACACCGTGTTCAGTTGCCACATGTTCTGGTTCGAGAACCCGATGCACACGTGCATGTGGAAGTTCGACCCGCTGAAGTTCTTCATCGAGATCTCCAGCCGCGACACCCCGGCGCTCAGCCAGTCGCCCTGGAACTGCGGAAGCTGCGTGTAGCCCCCGAAGTGCCCGAGGTTGACGTTCTCGATCCGCAGGAACCCGTCGTTCTCGCCGTCCACGCCGCCCGTGCCGGGGTTGGTGTACAGCGTCCCGGCGGACGACCCGCCGAAGAACCCGCCCGTGTCCCCCGCGTTCTCGAACTTCAGGGCGAACCCCGGCTCGATCGCCAACGCGGGAACGCACACGAACGCCGCGAGGGCGACAACGAAGACGCGCGATGCAGGCATGGTCTGACTCTCTCTACTCGTGCTGATCGCCGACGCGCCGCCGTGGCGCGCCCGACAGCCGAGTATACCCCCGGCGCCGATCCGCGCCCCGAAAAAACAGCCCGGATCGAACCGCTCCGCCACGCGGTCCGCGAATATCAGCGCCCCCTGCGCATCAACGCCGACGCCCCGCGCCCGCCCCGAGCCCGAGCAGCAGCAGCGCCGCCGCGCCCGGCGAAGGGATCAGGAGGATCCGATCGATGCCCACCTCCCCCTCGAACAGGTCGGGGAACTGGATGAAGGGCGCCGTGTCGTGCCGGAACAGGATGCGCTGCACATCAGACAACGCGTCCACCAGCGAGCCGTCCCCGATGATCCGCGTCCACTGCGACTCGTCCGGGTTCGACAGATCGATCGTGAACTGCGTCCACTCGTTGTGCCCCGGCGTGAAGCCCGGGTTGTACTGCCAGAAGTTGACGAACGGGATCCCCAGCCCGAAGTGGATCTCCGGGTTGTCCTGGTTGTTGATGTCGTTCAACCAGAACGAGATCCCCGTCACGCCGTTGGCGATCCAGTTGCCGCTGAAGTTCCCCGCGAAGTCCGCCGCGCCGAAGTTGTTCGGGGAGTCGTTCCGCACCAGCAGGAAGCCGTCGTCAACCCCGCCGACCCCGCCCGTGCCGGGGTTCTCGTACGCCGATGAGCCGCCGCTGAAACCGCCGAGGTTCCCCGCACCGACGAAGTCCTCCACGTACCCGGGCGTCGCCGCGAACGCGGCCGCCCAACCAGCGCCGAACACCGCCCCACCGGCGATGATGCGTCGAACATTCTTCATGGCTCTGTCTCCTCTCGTCGCGCGGGCCGTGCATCGACCGCGCTCGGGAAACCCTACGGCGCGTGCCGACCCCCCTTCCACAGGGCGCACGAAAAACGGCGCGCCCACGCGGGGCGCGCCGTTCGTAAATTGTTCGCAGAAACCCGCGTCACGCCGGCGCCGGACGCGCCCCGCCCATCACGGGAAGATGCCGCGCAGGTTGTAGACCTTGGCGATCTGCTCCAACGACGCGATGTATGCCGCCGTCCGCATGTCGCACTCGTAGCGGTGCCGCGCCAGCTTCGTCCGCCGCGCCGCCAGAACCATGTGCCGGTTGAGCTCCTCGTCCACGCGCTCGATGTCCCATGTCACGTGCGACTTGTTCTGCACCCACTCGAAGTACGACACCGCCACGCCGCCGGAGTTGCACAGGATCGCGGGGATGATCTCCACGCCCTTCTTGAGCAGCACGCGCTCGCCCATCGGCGTCGTCGGCGCGTTGGCGCCCTCGGCGATGATCTTCGCGTCGATCCACTCCGCGTTCTCCTCGTTGATCATCTGCTCCAGCGCCGCAGGGATGAACACGTCGACCTTCGTCGAGTAGAACTCCTTCTCGCTGATCGGATCGCCGCCGAGGCCGGGGTTGTTCGCGGTGGCCGTGCCGCCGCGACCCTTCTCGAACCCGGCGATGCCGCCGTGCTCCTTCGCGTACTCGGCCAGCGCCACCGTGTCGAAGCCGTTCTCGTTGGCCAGCGCACCGGTGTGATCCATCACCGCAACGACCTTCGCGCCCCTGTCCGCGATGATCCGGGCCGCCCACGAGCCCACGTTGCCGTAGCCCAGCAGGCTCACCCGCGCGCCCTTGAGATCGATGCCCATCTCCGGCGCCAACTCCGCGACGACGTCCACCACGCCCTGGCCCGTCGCCTTCTCGCGCCCCACGCTGCCGCCGATCTCCACCGGCTTGCCCGTCACCACCGCCATCCCGTTGGGCTTGTCCGGCGTGAGCTGCGCGTACGTGTCCGCGAACCACGCCATCACCTGCGCGTTCGTGCCCACGTCCGGCGCGGGGATGTCCGTGTCCGGCCCGATCATCGGCGCGATGGCCACGCAGAACCGACGCGTCGTCCGCATCAGCTCATCGCGCGACAGCTTCCGCGGGTCGCACTTCACGCCGCCCTTGCCGCCGCCGAAGGGCACCCGCACCAGCGAGCACTTCATCGTCATCAGCAGCGCCAGCGCCTTCACATCATCCAGGCTCACGTGCTCGTGGAACCGCAGGCCGCCCTTGTACGGCCCCAGCGCGTTGTTGTGCTGCACCCGGTACCCCTTGAACAACGCGTACGAGCCGTCGTCCATCTGCACCGGGAAGTGCACCATCGTCTCGTTCTTGGGCTGCGCCAGGATCAGCTGCAGGTGGTGCGGCGCCCCGACGATGTCCGCCGCCGTCAGCACCGCGTCGATCGTCTGCAGATACACGTTGTTCGGGTCGCGCTGCATCCCCAGCTCGTCGTACACACGGCTCGTCTGGAAGCCGTCGTGCGGACGCGAGGTCGGGGCGACGATGGACGCCTGCGCAGCATTGGGGTTGGACATCACTGAATGCGGTTCCTGTTGGCGGGCAGCCCAGCATTCCGCTGCGGCGGCCACATTTGCGAGACGCGCGATCTCGGGGTTGACTCACGACAACGTACGAAACACCACCGAAGCCGCCGCACGCTCCTCGACGCGCGATCACAAGACCGGTGCGCGGCTCCCTCCCCGGCGGCCGTCCCTGGCGCCAGAGTGCTAGGCTGAACCCCCCCCCAAAGTCGAACGGAAAACGCGATGATACTCTACTCCGCCGCCGATCTCATCTGGGCCACCCGCATCAAGGCCACCGCCGATGCGCTCGGCGTCCCCTGCCGACCCGCCCGCACCATCGACATGCTCGAGGCCCGACTCGCCGACAGCGACGTCCGCGCCCTCATCGTCGACCTCGACGCCCCCGAAACCGCCATCGAACTCACCGCCCGCGTCGCGCGCGAAAACGCCCAACGCGCGCACAACCACGACCCGTCCGGTAACCACCCCCCCCAAAAAGACGCCCCCGCCCAACGCCCCCCCATCCGCGTCCTCGCCTTCGGCCCCCACGTCCACACCGACCGCCTCCAGGCCGCCCGCGACGCCGGCGCCCACGACGTCCTCACCCGCGGCGCCTTCGCCAACAACCTCGAAGACATCCTCCTCAAACTCGGCGCACACCAGTGAGCGCAGGCCGACTGCGCGATGAACACGCGCCGACCGTCAACCGATCGCCGTGCGCGCATCGACGCAGCGCTCCGCGCTCACCAACATCCCGCGCTGCGCGCAAAAACGCCGTCGTACCCACCCCGCCACCGCTCACCGCGGCAGCCGCTCCAGGTCCTTGTCGAACCCCGCGATCACCAAGATGTCGTCCGTCGTCAGCCGGCTCGTCGGCAGCGGCGCCTCGATCACCCGCTGCTCGTACGAGTCCGCCCCGCTCGACGTGCTCGACGCCACCCGCCGCTTGATCGCCACGATCGTCACCTTGTGGTTCTTCCGCAGGTCGAGCTGCTGCAGCGTCTTGCCCGACCACTCCTCCGGCGCCGCCGTCTGCACCAGCGCGAAGCCCTCGCCCAACTCCACGTGGTCGATCAGGAACGGCGCCAGCAACCGGTGCGACCACCGATCCGCGGATTCGTCCTCGGGCCGGATCACCCCGTCGGCGCCGATCCGCGTGAGGATCTGCGACTGCATCTCGTTGCCCGCGCGCGACACCACCCGCTTCACCTGCAGCGTCTTGAGCAGCACCGTCGTCAGCGCGTTGGCCTCGAAGTCG
This sequence comes from Phycisphaerales bacterium, assembly GCA_007693765.1. GTDB lineage: Bacteria > Planctomycetota > Phycisphaerae > Phycisphaerales > UBA1924 > RECZ01. The sequence continues at coordinate 13,855 of RECZ01000098.1, forward strand.
TTGCCGATGCCCACGATCGCGCAGTCCACCTGATCGATCCCCTGGATCTTCAACGCCTGCTCGTCCGTCGCGTCCAGCGCGATCGCCAGCGTCACCCTGTCGCGCAACTCCTCCACGATCTGACGGCTGCGATCGATCGCGATCACCTCCGCCCCCGCCGCGGCCAGGTTCACCGCCAACCGAGACCCGAACCGCCCCAAGCCAATCACAGCGAATCGATCCATCCCCACAACCTACCAGAGTCACCCACCCCCCTCTTCCCCCCTACCCCACCTAGTGGCACGGGCGTCCCGCCCGTGTCCTACCCCCTCTCCTCTTTCCCCCACTCCCCAACGAGGGAGGGTGTGATCGCCCGTGTGCCGTGGCGTCGCGCAGCGTCGCCACGCTCTTCCCTACCAGACTAGTGGCACGGGCGTCCCGCCCGTGTCCTCCCCCAACTACCCCTCTTCCCCTCCCCCTCTCCCCCCGAGTGCCTGATGCCCAGTCCCTGATGCCTTCCCCCTCCCCCCTCAATAAATCACCACATCCTCCGTCGGGT
>RECZ01000156.1 GCA_007693765.1 Phycisphaerales bacterium
AAGCCATGGCACACGAGGAAGAGGTAGGGGAAGAGGAAGAGGAAGAGGAAGAGGGTGTGAGGGGGCGTTGGGCTCTGGTTTTGAAGAGGGAGGGCGGGCGTTGGGGGGAGCGGATGATGGGTGTCGGGTCGGTCTTCATCCAGTCGCGCAGGACGCCGGTGTAGACGGCGCGGAAGTCCACGCTGTGGCGGACGTCGCCGTCTTCGAGGTTGGTCATCGAGGGGTGGGCGTTGCGCACGCCGGGGCGGACCATGGGGCCGACGAGGAAGAGCGGGGCCGCGGCGCCGTGGTCGGTGCCGTTGCTGGCGTTCTGGCCGACGCGTCGGCCGAACTCGCTGAAGGTCATGGTGAGCACGCGCCCGTCGGCGCCGTGGGCCTTGAGGTCGGCGTAGAAGGCCTTGATGGACGTCGCGAGTTGTTCGAGCAGGTTGGCGTGCCGGCCCATCGCGCCGCCCTGGCCGGCGTGGGTGTCGAAGCCGCCGAGGGTGACGTAGTACACCCGCGTCTTCATCTCGGCGCGGATCATGGCGCTGACCATGGCGAGTTGCCGCGCGAGGCCGGAGCGCGGGTACTCGACGAGGGGCTGTGCGCGCACGGCGCGCCGGATGGCCTCGCTGGAGACCTGTGCATCCATGGCGGTGCGCAGGAGGAACTCGCGTGATCCGCCGCTGTGTTCGGCCCCCCCGGGATGATCGTCGTCGTGGCGTGCGCCGTGGGTGATGGCGTGGTAGGGCTCGCGCAGGGCATCGTGCAGGTCTTCGCCCGTCCAGCGGAAGAGCTCGGGCGATTCGAAGGCGATGGGTTGCGACGTGCGCCCCTGCAGCGCGAGGGGCGCTTCGGCGCCGATGGCGACCGGGGCGGGGGCGGGGTTCTCGGGGCGGCCCTTGCACTCGTTGTCGACGTAGCGGCCGAGCCAGCCGTCGCCGGTGCCGCGGGTGTCGCCCGTCTGCCAGATGTCCATGGACATGAAGTGCGAGCGGTTGGGGTTGGGGTAGCCGACGCCCTGCACGATGGAGAGCAGGCCGTCGTCGTACATCGCCTTGAGCGCTTCGAGTCGCGGGTGCAGGGCGACGTCAACATTGCGCCCGAGGCGCAGGGCCTCGCTCTCGGGTACGGCGATGCCGGGGCGGGCGTTGTAGTACGCGCGCTCCTGGAAGGGGATGACCGTGTTGAGGCCGTCGTTGCCGCCGCCGAGCTGCACGACGACGAGGATGCGCTCGTCGGGCACGCCGGGCACGGACGAGAGGCCTCCCGCGGCCTGGGCCATGGCCATGGCGGAGCGGTGCACGAAGGAGGGCGCGGTGACGGCGGCGGAGGCGAGGACGACGCCGCGGGCGAGGAAGGAGCGTCGCGTCCACGGGTTGGCGTTGTGCAGGTCCATGCGGGGGGCTCCGTGGCGGCGTCAGGCGAGCTGGTGCTCGGGGGCGGCTGCGATGAGGGCGAGCATGCCGATGACGACGGCGTCCGTCACGCGTCCGCCCGCGGCGTGGGCGACGCGCGTGAGCGGTGCGATGCGCTCCTCGCGGGCCTCGCCGAGCGTGCGCAGCAGGAGATGACGGGCGACGCGTTCGGGGTCGCGGGATGCGCCGGGGTCGGCGCGCTCGAGGTCGGCGAGGAGGTGCGATGGGTCGAACCGCTCCGGCCCGCCGCCCCCTGCGCCCCCGGCTCCCGCGGCCCCCATCCGGCGCTCCATGGCCGCGCCGCCGCCGCGGCCTCCGGCGCCGACGGGGGCGCGCCCGGTGAGCAGGTACACGAGGGTGTTCTGGCGGACGAAGAGGGTGGAGGTGTTGATCCACGATCGCCCGCCCGCCCATCCGGCGACGCTGGGGGGTGAGAAGAGGTCCTGCCCCATGCGGCGCATGGCGTCGACGAGGATGTTGGGGTCGCGCGTGGGCGTGCGCAGGGTGCGCACGGCGCCGACGACGAGCTCGACGGGTGATTTGATCTGGGCGCCGACGTTGGCGGGGTCGTAGAAGTGTTCGGAGAGGAAGAGCCGGCGCAGGGCGGGGCGGAGCCGGTACTCGGAGGCGCGCAGCGTGGCGCCGAGTTGCTGCACGACGCGCCCGTGCGGGCCGGCGAGCCGGCGGTGGTCGGGGAGCGCATCGTGGTTGACGAAGAAGCGGTGGAGCTTCCACGCGATAAAGTCGGCGCAGGCGTTCTGCTTGAGGATGGCGTCGACGAAGCCGTCGGCGTCGAGGAGGCCGGTGACGCCGAGGATGCGCTTGCGCCCGCCGTCGTGGCGCTCGGCGCGGAAGACGAAGTCGTTGTGCTCGAAGGTGTAGCCGGTGAGGGCGCGGGCGCCGTCGCGGATGTCCTGCTCGGTGTAGGCGCCCTCGCCGAGGCTGAAGAGCTCCATGAGTTCGCGGGCGAGGTTCTCGTTGGGGCGGCGGGCGTTGGAGTTCTGGTTGTCGAGGTAGGCGAGCATCGCGGGGTCGCGCACGATGGCGCGCAGGAGCGTGGCGAAGGAGCCGAGCGCGTTCGCGCGGAACAGCCGGTTCTGCATGAGCATGTGGTGGCTGTTCTCGATCTTGCGGTAGCCGGTGGCGAAGTGCGAGTGCCAGAAGAGCGTCATCTTCTCTTCGAGCGGGCGCGGCGATTCGATGAGCCGCGCCAGCCACCAGCGCTGCATGGCGCGGAGTTGTGCGCGGTCGCGGCGTTGGCGCTCCTGCTGCGCGAGCCGGAAGCGGGCGAGCGTGTCCTCGTCGGCGGCGCGCCGGGCGCGGCGTATGGCCTCGCGGTCTTCGGGGCTGAGGGGCGCCATGATGTCCGGGTCGAACCCGTCGTCGTCGGCGCGGGCGTGCGGCGGGGCGTCGGCGGCGAGGAGGGCGTCCACAGCGCGCTCGGGGCCCATGTCGGCGAGGGCGCGGATCTGCTCGGGCGTGCCGCCGAAGCCGGCGCGGAGGATGAGGTGGCGGGCCTGCTCGTAGCCGAAGTCGCGGTGATTGATGGCGCGGAGCGAGGCGGTGGCGTCGGTTCGTGCGAGTGCGGCTTGCAAGGCATCGCCTCCGATCGGTCCGGGAGGGGCAGGGCGTGGCGCTCCGGGCACTGTGCAACGCGGCGGGGTGTCGCGGCATTGCGTGGATTGCGCGCCGGTCGTTGTGTAGATGCTATCGGTCCGTGGAGCGCGGGGCTGCGGCCCGATCCGGTGGTCAGCGCGGCCAGCGAACGACGCCCGAACGCAGTTCGCGCAAGGGGTAGAGCACGCCCCGCCAGCGCACGCCGCCGTCGCGGAGGGTGCGGATCGTGGAGTTCGCCGCGGCGAGCAGCAGCACCGGGGCCGCGAGGGGCGAGATGATCGCGTCGAGCACGGACCAGCGGTGGGCGCGGGCGACGATCGCGGCGGGCGCGATCGAGAGGGCCATCGCGCCCAGCGCCAGCGCGCCGAACACCGGGCTGAGCAGCGGCCCGACGAGCGCCAGCGCCCACGCGCCGAGGCCGCCGAAGATCACGAGCAGCGCGAGGGGGAGGTTGTAGTGAAAGAGCGCGAAGAAGTTCTTTTCGAGGATGCGCACCAGCCCGAGCGCGCTGCCGCCCCACTCGACCTCGACATCGCTCGTGGCGAACGCAACCCGCGACCGCCCACCCCCCCCGGAATTTCCCCCACCCCTGGGGGCGCTTCCGGGGGCGACCTTGGGCGCATGGGCGCGCACGAGCATGGCGAGTTTCACGTCGTCGAGGACTTCCATGCGGAGCGGTTCGTGCCCGCCGATGGCGCGGTAGGCATCGGCGCGGACGAGGTTGAAGGCTCCCACGCCGATGGCGCCGCGGCCGGCGTCGCGGTGGGTGAACGCGGCCCGCTGGAGGTACCCGAGCGCGGCGCAGAGCACGGCGGCGCGGCCCCAGCGCGTCGTCTCGTGGAAGCCGGGCATGAGGCAGAGGTGGTGGGCGTCCTCGCGCTGCGCGTGCGCGACGGCGCGGGCGATGACGGTCTCGTGCATCCAGGCGTCGGCGTCGGTGAAGAGGAGCCACTCGGCGTCTGCGACATGCTGCGCGCCGACGTGCAGGGCGTGGCACTTGCCGAGCCAACCCTCGGGGAGATCGTTGACGCGCAGGACTTGGACGCGCGGGTCGTTCTGCGCCGCTGCGCGGGCGGCGTCGCCGGTGCCGTCCACGGAGCGGTCGTCGACGATGATGATGCGGAGGTCGACGCCGCGTTGCGCACACAGGCGTCGCACGGTCTCGCCGATGCGTGACGCCTCGTCGCGGGCGGCGAGGAGGACGGCGACGGTGGGGGGTGAGGTGGGGTCGTTGGTTGGTGGTGAAGAGCACTCCACAGCCTTTGGCTGTGGAGTGGCGCCCGGAGTGGCGCCCAAGTCTGGTGGTTGGAGTTGGGGAATCGCGCGGACGCCGCGGAGGGAGAGGAGGGAGTGGGCGAGCCATGCCGCGGCGGTGCAGAGCAAGGCGAGGTCGATCAGCAGTCGGATGGGCTGCGCGTCGATCACGCCTCCATCGCTCCGAGTTCGGCAATGCGGGGCGGGACGTAGGCGCCTTCGCGGGTGCGCAGCAGGGGCAGGCCGTCGCGGTTCAGGCCTTCGAGCACGCCCTCGACGCGGGCGCCGTCGGGGAGGGTGACGGTGTACGTCGTGCCGACGCCGTGGAGGGAGGCGCGGGCGGCGCGCAGCGAGAGGGCGTCGGCGCCGTCGCGTGCGAGCGCGGTCAGCAGGTGGGTGACGAGTGTGCGCAGCAGCCGTTCGAGGTCCACCGGCGCGCGCAGGGCGTCGCGGAGCGTGGTCGCGTGTGCGCGCACGTCGTCGGGGAGGTCGTCGAGCGCGTTATTGGCGTTCACGCCCACGCCGATGAGCGCCCATGCGCGCCCGCCCGCGCGCACGACCTCGGTGAGCGCGCCGAGCGTTTTTCGACCGTCGATGAGCACGTCGTTGGGCCACTTGAGGCGGACGCGGTTGGGGTCGGCGCCGGCCGCGGCGAGCGTTTCGCGGATGGTCGTCAGGCACGCGGCCCCGACGCGGAGGCCGAGCCCATCGACGAGGGCGTCGTGCCGCTCGGGCGGGATGGGGTGCGCGAGCGTGGTCCAGAGGCCGCCCTCGGGGCTGGCCCACGCGCGTCCGAGGCGCCCGCGCCCGCCGGTCTGCGTCGCGGCGACGAAGAGCGCGCCGTTCTCGGACGCCTCGCCTGCTTCGATGGCGCGGCGAGCCCACAGGCTCGTGGAGTCGACCTCTTCGACGCGGCGGGCCGCGGCGAGGAGGCGGTCGATGGTCGTCGCGGTGTCGCGGGGTGCGGGCATGGGGAGGGGGGTTCGCGGGTGATGTTCGGGAAGATTCCCGCCCGGGGCGGTGTACGGACGGCGTGCGGGCGGTTGTGAGGCGGGGGGAAGGCCGGGGGTGGGGGGATTGCCTCGAATTCGGGGATTGATCGTGATTGTGGGGCGGGCTGTCGATATAGTCCATCCACGGTGTCACGAAACAGCGTCCATCACGGCGGGTCCACGAGGCGGGCCGCGACCAGCGGCGCGACGATTCTGCTCGTCGTGCTGGTGCTGGCGGCGATGCCCGGCGGGGCTCTGCAGGCCGCGTCGGCGCCGGTCGAGCATCACCGGACGACTTCGAACGACGCTCGGGACGTCAGCAGAGAACTCCGGGCGCTCACGACGCGTTTCGTGGAGGCCAGCCGTCGTCTGCACGACGGGGGCGCTTCGCGGGCGGCGTGGTCGGGCGCTGCGCCCACGCGCGAACGCGACGACGACCGTTCTGTGCTCCGCACCGACGCCGACCCGCTCGCGCCGGTGGCGTGGGGGGTGCGTCTGTCGCTGCTGAACCTGCCCCCGCCGCGGGCCTGACGCGCGCCGTGCGCGCGTGGCGGTCGCTGCGCCCGGGGTGATCCCGCGGGGGCGGCGCGGCCGCCGGTCGGCGTTCCACCACTCGACATCGAATCGAACACACACCGTCGTCGCGCGCCGCCGTCGCGCGGGCGTGTCGCACCCCGCCGTTGACTCGGCGGTTGGTGGGGCGCCCGCCCGGGGCTCGGCGCCACGACGGATCCGAACACACCCCCGTCAGGAGACGGCGCATCATGGCAACCACGCTGCAAGACAAGAAACAGGCCGGCATCCCCCTCGTCGGGCCGCTGCTCAACGTCCTCTTCGGTTCGCGGAACGAGCGCTTCGTGAAGAAGTACACGTCGCGCGTGAACGCGATCAACGCGATGGAGCCGCAGATGCGGGCGCTGACCGATGCGCAGCTCCGCGCCAAGACGGCGGAGTTCCGCGAGCGGGTGGTTTCGGGCGCGAAGGCGACGGACCTTCTCGACGAGGCCTTCGCGGTGGCGCGGGAGGCGATGGACCGCGCGGTGGGCATCCGCAACGTGTTCAACCCGGCGTTCGAGGGGGTGTTCGACCCGTCGCGCCTGCCCGCGAACGTGCGCGAGTTGTACGAGAAGACGAAGGCGGAGATGGCCGCCCGCGAGCCCGCGCCGCCCGAGGGCGAGTTCCGCGGCTGCACCGAGGCGCAGCCGGGGTGGCGCCAGGTGGACATCCCCAACGAGGTTTACGAGGCGGTGCGCGAGCTGTACCCCATGAGCAAGCCGCCGTTCCGGGCGCGTCCGTTCGACGTGCAGCTCATCGGCGGCGTGGTGCTGCACCAGGGCAAGATCGCCGAGATGAAGACGGGCGAGGGCAAGACGATCGTGGCGCCGCTGGCGGCGTACGTCGCGGCGATCGAGAACCGCAAGGTGCACGTCGTCACGGTGAACGACTATCTGGTGCAGCGCGACCGCGACTGGACGTTCCCCTACTTCCACGCGCTGGGGCTGACGGTCGGGGCGATCCACCCCATGCACATGCAGCCGGAGGACCAGAAGCGGGTGATGTACGGCTGCGACGTGGTGTACGGCACCACGGCGGAGTTCGGCTTCGATTACCTGCGCGACAACATGAAGCGCAGCGTGCAGCAGCAGGTGCAGAAGAAGCGTGAGTTCGCGATCGTGGACGAGGTCGACTCGATCCTGATCGACGAGGCCCGCACGCCGCTGATCATCTCCGGCCCGGCGCACGAGGACGCCCCGCGCTACGCGCTGGCGGACAAGCTGGCCAAGCACCTCGTCGAGAAGCAAGCGCCGTGGGCCGAGGCGGACGAGAAGGTGCAGCGGTGCAACATGCGGATCAAGGGGATCGAGGGCGACATCCGCAACGCCCGCGAGAAGGACAAGATCCCCGCGATGCAGGAGGAGCTCAAGAAGACGCGGGCGGCCCTGCCCGGGCTGGAGGCGGACCGCGACCGGCACACGCAGTACTACGAGGTGGAGCTGGACAAGCGGCAGGCGCACGTGACGCACCACGGCATCGCCGAGGCGCAGCGAGTGGCGGACATCGGCTCGTTCTACCTCGGTGAGAACGTGGACATGCCGCACCTCCTGGAGAACGCGATCAAGGCGCACGTGGTCTACCAGTTGGACAAGGACTACGTGATCATGCCCACGAAGGACCCGATGACGGGCCGCGACGAGCCGGGCATCGTGATCGTGGACGTGTTCACGGGGCGCCCGATGGTGGGGCGGCAGTGGTCCGACGGTCTGCACCAGGCGGTGGAGGCCAAGGAGGGCGTGCCCATCAAGCAGGAGACGCAGACCGTCGCGACGGTGACGATCCAGAACTTCTTCAAGATGTACAAGCGGCTCGCGGGCATGACGGGCACGGCGGACACCGAGGCGCAGGAGTTCCGCGACATCTACTCGCTGGACGTGGTGAGCATCCCGACGAACGTGCAGGTGGTGCGCCGCGATTTCAACGACATGGTGTACCTGACCGGCAAGGATAAGTGGGACTCGATCGTCGATGAGATCAAGGCTTTCCACGACGTGGGCCGGCCGGTGCTGGTGGGCACGACGAGCGTCGAGAAGAGCGAGAAGCTCGCCCAGATGCTGCAGAAGAAGCACGGCGTGAAGCACGAGGTGCTCAACGCCAAGCAGCACGAGCGCGAGGCGCACATCATCGAGAACGCCGGGCAGCTCGGCGCGGTGATGATCGCCACGAACATGGCCGGGCGCGGCACGGACATCAAGCTGGCGCGCCTCAAGCGCGAGCAGTTGCTCGACCACTGGCTCCGGCGCGGCCTGGCGCCGCGGGAGCTGACGGTGGAGGACACCGACGAGCGCGTGCGCGAGCTGGTGTACCGCAAGATCGCGCCCAAGGAGCTGGGCATCCCCAAGCAGGAGGCGGAGGCGATGGCGCCCGACGAGCTCGAGCTGCGCCTGCTGCGCCACTGGGCGGAGCTGTACACGTGGGAGTCGCCGGGGCGGATCGCCAAAATGAACGCGGAGGAGTGCCGCGAATCGCTCGACAGCTACGGCCGGTTCATGCTGCACCGCATCGGCTGGGTGGATTCCGCTGAGCAGCTCGGCGGCCTGCACGTGATCGGCACCGAGCGGCACGAGTCGCGCCGCATCGACAACCAGCTCCGCGGCCGTTCCGGTCGTCAGGGCGACCGGGGCTCGTCGCGGTTCTTCGTGAGCCTCGACGACGACCTGATGAAGATGTTCGCCGGCGAGACGACGATGAAGATCCTCTCGCGCCTGGGTATGAAGGAGGGCGACGCGATCGAGCACCCGATGCTCTCGAAGAACATCGAGCGCGCCCAGCGCAAGGTGGAGGAGCGCAACTTCCAGATCCGCAAGCAGATCCTCGAATACGACGAGGTGATGGAGCACCAGCGCCAGTTCTTCTACGGGCTGCGCCAGCGGGTGCTCGAGGGCCGCGACATCAAGGGGCTGATCTTCGGGTTCATCCAGGACGCGGTGGACGACTCCGTCGGCACTTACCTCGACGCGGACTACCCCGCCGAGAAGAGCGCGGAGTACGCGCGCCAGCGGCTCGAGGTGTCGGTGCCCGCCGAGCGGCTGCGCGGGCGCGACTCGGACGAGATGATCGAGAAGATCCGCTCCGTCGCGCGCGACGAGGCGCGGTCGATGATCGACGTCACGCTCAACGAGTACATGCCCGACGACGGCGACCCGGCGGACCACGACGTCAACGGCCTCGCCCTGTGGGCCTCGAAGCACTTCGGGCTCGAGATCAAGGCGTCGGAGATCCGCGAGATGTCGCGCGACGACGTGAAGGAGGCCATGGTCGAGGCCGCGGACGAGCGCATCGAGACGGCCGACCTCGAGGGCGTGCGCCTGTACGCCTCGCCGGAGTACGGCGCGCAGGAGCTGTGCCGCTGGGCGCACACCACCTTCGGCCTCGACGTGAAGGTGGACGAGGTGTGGGGGACGCCCGAGCTCGCGGCGGGCGCGGCGGGCGTGCTGCGCGACAAGGTCGAGCAGGCCTACCTGCAGAAGGAGGCGACGTACCCGGTCGAGTTCGTGATGGAGATGACCGCGGGCATGATGTCGTACTCGCCGCAGGAGGCGATCGCCAACCTCGTGCGCTGGGCGAACACGCGCTACGACATGGGGTGGGACGAGTCCATCCTGCGGACGCGCCTGCCGCAGCAGATCCGCGAGGACCTGGAGCGTGAGGCGAAGCGCGAGCTCGACGAGGGCCGGCTCGAGAAGGAGATCGAGGCCGCGCTGGCGTGCGAGACGGACGAGGCGCTCGAGACCTTCTGCCGCGAACGCCTCAAGACGCCGATGCCCGAGTCGCTGCGCGGCCTCAAGGGCGCGGATCGTGAGAACGCCATCGCCTCGCACGTGGAGTTGGTGCTGCGCGCCGAGATGGTGCGGTTCGAGCAGTTCGTGCTGCTCGAGGTGCTCGACTCGACGTGGAAGGATCACCTCTATTCGATGGACCAGCTGCGCGATTCGATCGGGTTCCGGGCGTTCAGCCAGCAGGACCCGCGGATCGAGTACAAGCGCGAGGGCTCGCGTCTCTTCACCGAGATGCAGAAGACCGTGCGCGACCGCGTGACGGAAAACGTCTTCCGCATGCGGCTGCTGCCGCAGATCGGGCAGGGCGCCCCCGGAAGCGCCCCCGGTGGTGGCGGCGCACCGCAGAGGCCGCCGCAGCAGGCGCCCGCGGCGCCGGGCCGGATGCCGGCGCCCGCTGCCGCGGCGGCGGTCGCGGGGCGTGCGGTGGGCGCGCCCGTGAGCATGGGCGGCGGCACGATCAGCGGGCCGGGGCTGGAGGCGCCCATCCCCGGCGGCGAACGCCATCAGCGCGACCTCGACGCCGCCCTCCGCGCCGGCGGGCCCGAGGCGGATCAGGACAAGAAGAGCGACGACGCCGACAAGGGCGATCCGCGCCGCAAGTCGTACAAGAAGCGGAAGTAATCGGACGCTGCCCGCCGCGTGCGCCCGCTCGCGATCGAAACGTTTTGAGGCTTTTCCTCTCGACGCGCGGCGGCCGCGCCTGTACGCTCGTTGCGCCGTGGTCCGGTTTACGCCCCCGCGTCGGCCGCCCGCCGCGCCCACACCCGAGGAGAGACGGTTATGCGCTCGATGTTCATCGCCCCTTGCGTCGTGCTCGCGTTGCTCGCCCCAGTGTCCTTCGCCGATCCGGTGGAGGCGCTGCGCGACGCCGAGGACATCCACGTCGACCTCAAGCAGGCATTCGTGACGGCCACCGGCGCGGTGTCGACCAGCCAGGCGATCAGCGATGAGGACGCTCCCCCCGCATGCGTGGAGAAGGCGGCCGGCTCGCTGGACATCGTTCTCGACCTCACGGCGTTGGGCGCTCCGGTTCCCGTGCAGGTGTCGTTCGTGGGTGAGAAGGTCTCGCCGACGCGTGTGCGCTGGACGACGGACACGATGATCGACATCTGCGTGCCCGTCGAGATCGACGGCAGCACCATCGACATCCGTTTCCGCCGCGTGCAGGGCATGCTCACGTTCGACGCGGCGTTCGACGACGCCTTCACCGACGCCTGCGGCGTCTCGCGCGACGTGCGCCTCGACGACTTCGGCGGCGACAGCCAGAACTTCATCGATGTCGAGGCGTACGCGTTCTGCATCGTCTCGGGGTTCACGCGGGTGGACATCAAACTGCGCGACATCGACGCCCTGGGGTACGCCGGCGCCGCGACGACGGCCTGCCCCGGCGACGCCAACGGCGACGGCATCGTTGATTTCGCCGACCTGAGCGTGGTGCTGACGCAGTTCGGTCAGATGGGCCCTGACCTCGAGGGCGACCTCGACGGCAACGGCATGGTCGACTTCGCGGATCTCTCGCTGGTGCTGACCAACTGGGGACTGACCTGCTGAGGGCCCCGCGACCGGGCCGCACAGACCATTTTGCAAGGTTCCCCGACATGGCGTCTCGGAGCATGCGCCCCGCGCTGTCTCGCGTGGGGGCCCTTTTGTGCGAACATGACCCGAACCCAAGGGGGGTGAGTTCTTCCTGTGCGGTGGGCCTCACGGCGCGGACTCCCCGCCCTCAGGGAGCAGGGGGAACCGGAGACTGTCGGCCGGCGTAGAATGGTGCGTCAGAACGTGGCCGGTCCGCTCGCACAGCGTCCCCGGCCGAGCACATCGGATTCGTTTGCGAGAACGTCTGCCCGAACGCCTCCCCGCACAGGGATACGAGTCGGAGCGACAGGGAGAGATCATGGACATCATGCATTGCTTGCGCGCGCCCGTTGGGTGTGTGGGGCCGAAGGCACAGCCGTCGCGCGGTGCGCGCCGTTTCCGCGCCGTGATCGCTGCGGGCGTCGCCGCGTCGTGCTTGAGCGCCGGCGCCTACGCCGGCGTGATGAGCGATTTCACGGACAACGCCGACGGCTGGGTCGCCAAGGACGGCGTCGCGTTCTGGAGCCCGATGCCCGGCGCGCCGGGTTCCGGGTACCTCCGCGCCGAGAGCGCGGGCGACGTGGACGCGAAGGTGATGGCGCCGGCGAAGTTCGTCGACAACCTCTCGATGTATCGCAACGGCGACATCACGCTCGATGCGCGGGTCTTCGACCAGCAGTTCGGCGACACGCCCTTCAGCCCCGGCTCCGGCGGCGTGGACTACTTCGTGCGTCTGACGATCGTCGGCGCGAGCGTTGCGACGTTGGACATCGCGGCGCCGCGACAGATCACGCGTGCGTGGGTGTCGCTGGACGCGACGCTGCGGGCCGCTGATTGGGGCGTTTCCAACGAAACATGGGCCTCGCTGCTGGCGAGCGCGACGGAGTTCACCGTCTCGATCATGAGCGACGATGCGCTCCCCGCGTACAGCGTCGGCTTCGACAATATCCAGATCGTTCCGGCCCCGGCCGGTGCGGCGTTGGCCCTCTGCGCCCTGGCGCTGGGCGGCCCCGCCCGCCGACGGCGCGCCTGACCCCGAGCCCGCCACGCAATCGCTTGCGATTGCGGGAGCGTCCGGCGTGTTCGCCGGGCGCTCTTTTTTTGCGCGCATCTTGGCGCGCGCTCGGGGTCAGACGCCGACCGTCGCTGATTCGGCGCGGATGGCGTCGATGCAGACGCCGATGTGTTCGGTGATGTCGACGCCGAGCTCCTCGGCGCCGCGGGCGATGTCTTCGCGGCTGACGGCGGCGGCGAAGGCCTTGTCCTTGAGTTTCTTCTTCACGCTCTTTGGCTCGAGGTCGGCCACGCCGCTGGGGCGCACCTTGGCGCAGGCCACGATGAAGCCGGCGAGCTCATCGACGGCGAAGAGGGCGCGGGCCATGGGTGTCTCGCGGGCGGCGCCGGTGTGCTCGGCGTGCCCGAGGATCGCGTCGAGGGTCTCGCGGTCGACGCCCAGCGTCTCGAGGTGGCGCACGCCGACGACGGGGTGCTCCGCGGCGGAGGGGTGACGCTCGTAGTCGAAGTCGTGGAGGATGCCGGCGGTGCGCCAGCGGGCCTCGTTGCCGGGGTCGAGGCGCCGGGCGTACGCGGCCATGCAGGCGCCCACGGCCTCCATGTGGGCGCGGAGGGAGGGGCTCTGCGTCCACTCGTGCATCAGGTCGCGGGCCTCGTCCGGGGTCATGGCGCGAGGGTACCACCCGGGGGCGTCCGGGGCGAGCGAAAATATTGATTCTGGCGATGATTTTACGCGGCCGCAGCGTGCGTCGGCGGGGCGACGGCGGCGTTGACGGCGTCCGCGAAGGCGTCGAGGGTGAGCGTCGAGGGCAGCCGGGCGTGGCGTCGGCCCGCGAGGGCGTCCTCACGGAGGGTGTATTCGGCGTTGGGCGAGAGGATGAGCAGCGGCAGGCCCTCGCACCGTTCGGCGCGTTCCTCGTGCAGCAGCGACGTGCTGAGGGCGGCCCGATCCTTGGTGTGCTCGATGTGCGCGATGATGACGTTGGGTGGGTCGCCGCCCTTGTCGCCGAGGGCGTCGCAGATGCAGCGCCAGGCGTCCGTGCCCGGCTGCGCGCCGATGAAGAGCGGACGGAAGTGGTCGCGCAGCCGCGCGCGGGTGAGTGTCGCCGCGTCCGACGTGGGGCGCAGCCCCATCGCGGCGATGACCGATTTGCGCATCGACTGCGCCCGTGCGCGCGAGCGCTCCATGATTTCGCTGAGAGACTGGGCGTCCAGACCGAGGGCGTGCGCCAGTTCGCCGGTGGGTGAGACGGCGTCGCAGGCGCCGGCGCCGATGAGCATGGCGTGCGCGAGGCGGTCGGCGAGCATCACCGTGTACACCTCGTTGATCTGGTTGGGCGCGGCGCGTCGGGCGTCGTTGGGCGAGAGGTGGTGGAAGGCGATGGGGTTGACGAACATGCGCGGGAACTTCCAGCGCAGCAGCACGCGGTCCATCAGTTCGGCGTGGTTCACGAGCAGCATGCGCGACTCGGCGATGTCCAGCGGCAGGCGGCGCTCGCGCGCGGCCCGCACCACGCGCGCGTACTCTTCGCCGAGCATCTCGGAGAGCACCATGCGGCCCACGTCGTGCAGCAGGCCCACGGCGTAGGCGCCGTCGGACGCATCGGGCTCTTCGTCGCGTTCCTTGACGATCTCCGACGCCAGAACGCCGGTGGTGATGGAGTGCATCCAGAACTTGAAGGAGTCCACGCTGTGCCCGCCCTTGCTGAGGCGGTCGATCACGCCGACGGTGAGCGCGACCTGGCGGGTCTGCTCGAGCCCGATGCGCAGCAGCGCCTTGTAGACGCTTTCCACCGGCAGCGCGCCCGCGTAGATGGGCGAGTTGGCCAGACGGAGGATCTTGAGTGTGATGGCCTGATCCTGCTCCACGGCCTCGGCGACTTGGGGCAGCGAGCAGGATTTGTCATTCAACAGATTCAGGATGCGGATGACGGCGGAGGGCATCGCGGGGAGGTTGATCTCTCTCTCGACGCGGTCCGTGATCGCCGCACGCGACACGATGGGGCGGAGCCCGAGCCGGGCGTCGGCGCGGGGGACGGGGATGCCGTCGGAGAGCGTGCAGTGCTGCAGGACATCCGCTTCGGTCGGCTCGCTGTTTGGGGCGCCGGCGGGTGAAGAAGTGGCCCGCGCCGGCGCTTTCGTCGCGGCGCCCGCGGCGTTGGGCGTTGTCGCGGTTTCCGGGGCGCCGGGGGTACCGGGGGT
>RECZ01000106.1 GCA_007693765.1 Phycisphaerales bacterium
TACTCGTCGGCTCGCTTCCCGCCCCGTGCGCGTTGCGCTGCGCCTGGCGCTGCGCGCTCCGTAGAACTCGCGCAATTCTGCGGGCTTTGGGCGATGGGTCGGGGGTTCGAGTCCCCTCGGTCGCCCTTGATTCAGGTCGCGAGCAGTGGCCGCACGTTTCTGTCTCCCAACTTTGTTGGGACGGGGACGGTGAGGCCGCTGCACCGCTGCTTTGTCTCCACCGTCTCGACTGTGCCGCATCTTTGCAGCAGCGCACGGAACGGATACGACGGATACGACGGATACGAGCGCAAAGTTACGAGCGCACGGATACGAGCACGGGTACGGGCACGGGTACTCGCATGGACAGGGATGCGCAGTCTTCGCCCGGAGGGCGCGCGCACGTTGCCAGGGGCGCGGCTCGCGCAGCGAGCAAGCCCCTGGAAAGCGACCCTCAATGAATTTGCTTTTTTCTACTCTGTCGCCCAGCGGGCGGACGAGGTGTGGAATCACGTGCGCCCCGCGCGCCCTCCGGGCGAAGAAAATTAGATATGGGAGCTCACCAGGGGCTTGCTCGGTCGTCGTTGACGACCTCGCCGCGCCCCTGGCAACGTGCGCGCGCCCTGACGGGCGAAGAAGCGCCGGCTGCGTGCTTCGTGTGCGTCGGCCGCCGAGATGGCCGGGCAGTGCAGGCCGGGCTCTGCTGAGACCGTCGCCGCGGTCGAGGCGATCGCCCCGCGGCGCCGGGCATCATCTGCCCTCGACTGGCACGATTCGACCCTCATCGTTGATCACGCCGGGGCCGTACCAGCGCTCGTGGTCGATGTACCCGCCCCGTTCGAGAACCCTTGATCGCCCTTTCGTCAATTTTGTGGATATAGAGAAACGTACTCGTTATGAGGGCCGGGCTCATCGGGGCACCGGTTTTCTACGTGATGACGCAGCGCATCGAGCAGCGCGGCGTGATCGTCCGGCGCGAGGGGGAGGCGGAGTTGGTTCTCCGGCTCCTGATCGAGTCGTGCAAGGTACGTCGTGAGCTGGCCGCGGAGCAGGGTGAAACGCCCGTTCTCGTCATGGTCCGCGATCAATATCCCGGCGACATCGCAGATCGATCTTCGCGCGAGGACGGGCAATCGGTTCGCGATGGTCTCGGCGTGTGGTTTCTCGTCCGCGAGGTAGTGCACCACCGCCAGGATCTCGCTCTCACGCGCGATGGGAAACCTGCGATCTGCGACTTGATTCGCGAGCGACTCCGCGTAGCGATAGCCCGGGGTTTCCACCTTGCGCAGGAGTTCGTGCGCATCGCCGGACGTAAGGAGCAGGCTCAGTTCCATGGAGCCGCCGGAAGTCTGACTTGGGGGGATCCACGGAAAGAGCCCCGAGTATCGCACTTGAGCGAACGTCCCGACGACGATGGCCACAATGGCGAAAGCCGTGAGCGCCCACGCACCGATTGTCTTGGATCGCTTCCGCATACGGGGCTCCGTGAATCGCTCGTTCGACTCTCGATGACGGGCGTGTCACGCCGGTAGAGGCTGTGTCGCCCCACCTCTTACACCCACGTCAAACCCTCGTGAATCGTGTTCAGGTTCTCGCACCCGTCCTCGCGCACGATGACCATGTCCTCCACGCGCAGGCCGCCGATGGACGGGCAGTACAGGCCGGGCTCGATGGTGAGGCAGTCGCCGCGGACGAGGGGCGGGCCGCCGGTGTCGAGCAGGGGCGGTTCGTGGACGTCGAGGCCCACGCCGTGGCCGGTGCCGTGGACCATCGCGATGCGGGTGATGGGCGCGCCGGGCTCGGGCAGGCCGATCTCGTAGCCGCGCTCGGTGAGGGTCTGGCACGTCTGGCGGTGGACGTGCTCGCCCGTGACGCCGATCCGCGCTGACTCGATCGCGCGCTTTTTCGCCTCGACGACCGCCTCGTGCATCTCGCGCACCGCCTGCGGGACCTCGTGCTCGCGCCCGTGGACGACGGTGCGGGTGCAGTCGCCGTAGTAGCGGCTGCGGGGGTCCATGGGGAACACGTCGACGATGACCGGCTCGCCCGTGCGCAGCGGCCCGGCGCCGCGGTGGTGGCAGTCGGCGCCCTGCGCGCCGCCGGCGACGATGCTCGGGCTGGTGGACATGCCGTGTCGCAGCAGCCAGACGTCGATCTCAGAACGGACGATCTCGCTCGTGAGCGGCTCGGTTCGATGCACGAGCACGCCGTCGGCGCCCGCCTCGGCGGTGGCGATGAGTTCGCAGGCGAAGGCGACGGCCTTCTCGGTGATGCGCTGCGCCGCCCGCAGCGCCTCGACCTCGCGCTCGCTCTTGCTGCGCCGCTCGAGCACGCCGAGTTCGGGGTCGCACCGCACGCGCACGCCCGCCGCTTCGATGAAGTGGGCGAAGATCATGGGGAGCGAGCGGTCGGTCCAGACCTCCTTGAGGCCCTCGCGCCGCAGGAACTCGGCGACGCTCTGCGCGGTCGCGGTCTCGCGGTCGCCGGAGAGGCCGCCCTCGGGCGTGAAGTCCGCCGGGATATGCACGTGCTCGGCCACCTTCGCCTCGCGGGCGCGGCCGGCCTCGATGTCGCGCACGATGAAGTGCGTGCCCTTGCCGGGTAGTTCGATGTACGCCGCGGGATCGCCGACGGCGAAGGGCGCCCGGTGGTAGAGCCAGGGGTTGTGGGCGGGAACGCCGGCGAGGATGGCCGCGCGGGTGATGGTGGTGGTCATGTATTGCCTCGGTGGGGGTGGGTCGGAGTCATCATCGCGGAGATCACGCAGGGGCGCCCGCCCCCCGGAAGTATCCCCAGAACAACCCCCGGAGTGGCCCACGGAGTGGCCCACGGAACAGCCCCCGTGCATGCCCACGGAAACCCCCCCGGGCTCACGACTTGGGGTGTTCGGAAGAAACTTGTCGGAACTGCGCAGCGGCGAGCGGCGTCAGACCCCACGCTGCCGGCGCGGCGTGCGACGGCGCGAGTCACTCCA
>RECZ01000006.1 GCA_007693765.1 Phycisphaerales bacterium
AGAACACCGTCGCGGCCGAGTCCATCATCCGTGACGCCGACTTCGCCAGCGAGACCTCGCAGCTGACCCGTTCGCAGATCCTCGTGTCCTCCGCGACGCAGGTCCTCTCCATCTCCAACTCGCAGCCCCAGAACGCGCTGCAGTTGCTCGGCTAATCCGAGTCTCGAAGTCCTACGCGGCCCTCCCGCCGCGATCCCAACGTGAATCCAGCGCCGCCCCGGTGAAAGCCGGGGCGGCGTCGTTTTTGGCGTCGGGCGCCCGCCGCGGACGATCCTCTCTGACGCGACACCAACCCAAGACGCGAAGGAATCCCCCATGCACGGCGCCGACAGCATCCATCCCGCCGGCCACACCCGGGGCGGAGCCACAACGACCGACACCCTCCGCACAGCGCTCGCGCGGCTCAACGCCGGCGCCCGCGTCGCGGGCCTCGCCACGCCGCCCGCCGCGCCGAAAGACGCCCTCGCCGACGGCGTGCAGGGGGCGCTCACGGCCCGCGCCGGCGTCGCGGCCCAGGTGGGACTGACGGAGGTCTCCGCGTTGCTGTCGCGGCTCGAGTCGATCGTCGCCCGGGCCGGGGAACAGACCGGCGCGACCGCGGCCGAACGCCGCGAGACGCAGTCGGAAGTCGACGCGATCATCGCCTCGATCGACCGCATCGCCGGCGCATCGGGCGCCGGCGCGCTGACCCCCGGCAACTCGGGCCCGGGCTACGAAGTCACCAACGTCAACGAGCACGTCGAGAGCCTCCGCATCACCGGCGCCAAGGTCGGCCCCGGCGAGACGATCGACGCCGACATCGTGGTCACGCAATCCGCGCAGCAGGGTGCGCTGGCGCTCGACTTCGGCGGGCCGCTCAACCTCGGCGGCGCCGACGCCAACTTCATCTTCGAGCTCGGCGGCGTGCTCGGCAAGCGCACGCTGAGCTTCGCGTCCGGAACCACGCTCAGCACGATCGCGGACACCCTCAACACCCTCACCGAAGTCACCGGCGTGCACGGCACCCTCCGTGAGGGCCGCATCTGGCTCGAATCGCCCGCGCTGGGCTCCGATCAGTTCGTCAGCGTGCGCGTCATCGACGACGGCGGCGCGCAGGGCGCCGGCATCTACACCGTCAACGACGACAACGTCTTCGACATCGGCGGCCCCGGCAGCACCCTCACCGCCTTCGCCGACGCCGGCGCGGGCGTGGTGGGGGAGGGGCGCGACCTCGTCGCCACCGTCAACGGCGCCGCGGCCACCGCGCAGGGCGGGCGGCTCACGTTCGCGTCCGGCGCGCTCTCGTTCATCGCCGACCTCGGCGTCGGCGTCACCCAGCAGCTCGGCGCGGTGCGCCTCTTCACGCTCGAAGGGGTCGAGCAGCAGCGCGCTGGCGCAGGCGCCCCCGCCCCGGCGCAGACCCTCGCCGACCTCGGCTCCGGGCGCGCGCTCAACCTCATCGACGGCGACCTCGCCGGCGCCCGAAGCGTCGTCGGCGCCGCCGCCGAGGGCGTGCGGGCGCTGCTCGAAGGCCTCGCGGGCCCCGGCGCCCGCATCGACGCCGCCGCGGCGGGCGACGCGGCCCTGGCGGCGCGCGAGCGATCCATCACCGATCCCGCCGCGCTGGCGGCGACGCTGGGCTCGCTCGAGGCGCAGCGCGTGCTCACGCTGCTGGGCTGAGGCCCCATCCCCCGCGCGGGCGGCGGTCGGGGCGTCGGCTAGAGTGTGGCCCCGATGGAGGACCACATGCAAGAGTTCGAGGGCCGTCACGTCGTCATCACCGGCGGGTGCGGCGCGCTGGGCAGCGCGGCCGTCGAGTTGCTGCTCGGGCGCGGCGCCGTGTGCCACGTGCCCGCGTTCAACGAGCGCGAGGCCGAGGCCTTCGATCACCGCGGCCACGAGCGCATCGACCTCGCCGTCGGCCTCGACCTCACCGACGAGAGCGCCGTGCAGGACTACTACGCCGACCTGCCCGCGCTCTACGCCTCGCTCCACATCGCCGGCGGTTTCGCGATGGATCCCATCGCCAAAACCAGCCTCGAAGACTTCCGGCGCATGCTCGATATGAACCTCACCACGTGCTTCCTCTGCTGCCGCGAGGCCGTGAAGAAGATCCGCGCCGGCGGCGGCAAAGAGGGCGGGCGCATCGTGAACGTGAGCGCCAAGCCCGCGCTCACGCCCGCGGGCGGCATGCTCGCCTACACCACGTCGAAGGCGGGCGTGGCCTCGCTCACGCAATGCCTCGCCGAGGAGGTGCGCGACGAGCGCATCTGGGTCAACGCCGTCGTCCCCTCGATCATGGACACCCCCGCCAACCGCGAGGCCATGCCCGACGCCGACCACGCCAAGTGGCCCGGCGTCGACGACGTCGCCCGCACCATCGTCTTCCTCGCTTCCCCCCAGAACCACGCCACCCGCGGCGCCCTCGTGCCGGTGTACGGCCAAAGCTGAGCGAACAGCGCGGCGCGCTCCCCAACGAAACGCGACTGTCAAGGAGCGTGTTGAGCGCCCGCAAGTCAGCAGCGCCGCGCTTCCGCTCCCTCTCCCGCCCCCGGCGGGAGAGGCCAGGAGAGGGCTCCTGCATCGCTCCCCAACCTACTTTGTCTCCTCTGTCCGACAGCCAACGACTGCGCAGCCGACCACCGAAACACAAACAACGCAAGCATTCTTCCCGAGCGCCCACTCGCCCCCGCACACTGTTGCAAAGATGAGGCGCGGTAGTTCAAGAAGCGATGCAGGAGCCCTCACCCCGCCCTCTCCCATCGCTGCGCGACGGGAGAGGTGGCCGGACAGGCGCCGCCGCGCTTTCTCTACTCCACCTCGTGGGACGGGCGTCCCGCCCGTCTCCTACCCCGTCTCTGTCTTCTTCCTCTCCCGCCCCCGGCGGGAGAGGCCAGGAGAGGGCTTCTATGAATGCCCTGCTGCTGTCAAGTTCATCCGTCACGTGATT
>RECZ01000175.1 GCA_007693765.1 Phycisphaerales bacterium
CGCCTTCGGCGATCCGCGTCAGACGGCGCGGCTGATCCGTCGCGCCAAGCGCAGGATCCGACCGCTGCCGGTTCGGCTGGTTCTGAGCGGGGCGAAGTGGAGCGCGCTTGCTGTCGGGATGCTCATCCTGGTGTACATGTCGTACGGCGTGTACTTCCTGATGGGATCGCCGAACGTGGAGCGCGACTACGTCGCGGAGTTGAACGCGCCTGTGCTGGCCACCCCCGAGTCTGACCGTGCGGCGCCGCTGTACATCGAGATTGCGGAATCCCTGCCGATGCATGTGCATCCGTGGCACGCTAGGCTGCGCGGCGGCGAGAATTGGGAAGCAACGGTCACGTACATCGCGGAGAATCCTGATGTCGTGACGCGTATACACGAGGCGACGGATCGGCCTACGCTGGGCAAGTACCTCGCCCATCCAGACCCCCATTATCAAGCGCTGCTGTTGGATATGTACTCTCCTCTTCTGAACGAGGCAAGACGTTTGTATACTGTGCTGGTCGTGGACCTCCGCGCCGCGGCCGCCAGCGGCGACAGCGCCCGTGTCATGCAGAATCTGCGTTCAATGTCGGTTCTGCCCTCCCATCTTGCAGAGGGACCATTCCTGATTTCCGGTGTCATCGCAGCGCATACCGCAAAGGAATGGGCGCAGGAAATGGTTGATCTGCTCGCGCTCTCGCCGGGTGTGTTCAGCGACGAGGACCTCGTATCAATCGACGCGATGGCACATTCTTTGCACGATCGTAGCGGCTTTGTGGATTACTCGAGCGAGCGAATGACGATCGACGATGTCATCCAGCACGCCTTCACCGACGATGGCAAGGGCGGCGGCCGCCTCACGAGGCAGGGGATCGAAATTCTCGATTCGCTGTACGCCGACAGGTCTGGCGTCGTGATCCCGCGCTGGCGGTACGACGCCGGTGTGGCGCTTGTTGGCCCGGCGTATAACATTATGCACGCCGGAAGGCGCGAGACGAGGGAAATGATCGATCGACTCTTCTCTTCCTTCGAAGAAGAACTCGCGAAGCCGCTGTGGGACCGTGATTTCCAGAAGTTTATTGATCTGAGCGCAATGCTTGAGCGCGATCCGTCGACGGAGAGGCGGTACGCGGTGGTCCTGATGATGATGCCCGCGTTGACGAGAGCTTCGGCGCATGATGCGATCGCGATTCACCGGATCAAAGCGTCACGGGTCGCGATCGCGCTCGAGCGGTTCCGACGCGCGGAGGGTCGATGGCCGCACGCCCTGGAGGAACTAACGCCAGGATACATCGAGAGTATCCCCAAGGACGCGTTCGATGGCTGCGTGCTCAAGTACCGAGTGCGCGACGGAGAGCCCATCCTCTATTCGGTGGGAGCCGACCGCGTGGACCGTGCGGGGACGCCGACGGTCACCGCGAAAGGAGCCGTCGATCCGGAGTTGGCGGGACAATGGATTTCACGGAGTCATCTGCGGACGCTCAACGAGCGCATCAGCGATCCAGCGCAGCGAGCGCCGTGGCGGAACGCGGACTGGGTCTTGTTCTCACCCGCTATCGCTCGTCTGGTTGATGAGCAAGCACGCACGAAAGTGAACGACGAAGACTGAATTCATCAGTTCTGTCAGGCCTCGAGGGGTAGGGTTGGTGTGCAGTTCTGATGTGCTGCGCACGGTTGATGAACGGCGCGGCGAGCGAATGTGGGGTGTGCGATCAGCGGTCTCCGCGACCGCCCGATCGCCGCTCCACGCGCTCACCCCGCCGATCGCGGCGTGATTCCGATCGCTGCGGGCGGTTCGTCTGCTCGTAGCTGGCGGCGGGGCCGAAGCTTTCGATGGGGGCGTTGCGGAAGTCCTCGGGGATCGAGGATGCGCCCATGCTCGCGCGGCCCGATGTGCCCGAGCAGCCCTGGGCGAGGGCTACGGCGGCGAGCGCCAGTGCGCCCGCGGCGATGGTGGCGAGGGGGCGGGCGATACGGCGGTGCGCGTGGTGTGGCATGCAGGGTCAGACACGCGGGGGGCGTCGCGGTTCCCGGGTGTTCGGGCCGAGCGGACGGCGGCGCCGCCGCGGCGTACCCTTGAGACCATGCCCGCCACGAGCCCGCCGCTGCCGTCCGACATCGACGTCACGCCCGACATCGACGGCGTCCGCTACACGCTGCCGCCGCCGCTGGAGCACCAGTCCAGACGATCGGTGGGGGGGATGCTCATCATGCTCGGGGCCGCGGAGACGGTGGTCGTCGGGGGCATCCTGCTGGGCGTGATCGTGACGCGTGGCTTCTCGGGCTCGAATCTGCTGGTGATGCTGTGCGTGATCGTGGGGATCGTGCTGCTGGGCGCCGCCGTGGCGCTGCTCGGCGCGTGGCTGCGGAGCGCCCGCACCGAGATCGCCACAGAACGCGAGCACCTGCGCGTGCGGACGCGCCTCGGGCCGATCCGACGCTCCCGCCGACTGCGCCTCGATCGCGTCGAAAAGATTCACGTCGTGGACGAGCCGCCGACCGGCCTCGCCAGCGCGCCCCAACGCCGCGGCGAACCGGCGCGCTTCGTTCGTCTCTGCGTGGAGCTGCGCAACGGCCGCCGGCACACGCTGGCGTCGGGCCTCAGCCGCCGACTCGCGGAGCCGCTGGCGGGGGAGTTGGAGAGTGCGCTCGGGCTCTGACGCTAGGAGCCGTTGGCGCCGTCAGTTCCTCGCTCACCCCATGTGCTTGATGATCGCGTCGCCGAACTCCGAGCACTTGAGGAGCTTGGCGCCCTCCATCAGGCGCTCGAAGTCGTACGTCACCGTCTTGGCGCTGATGGCGCCCTCCACGCCCTTGACGATCAGGTCCGCGGCCTCCGTCCAGCCCATGAAGCGCAGCATCAGTTCGCCGGAGAGGATGACCGAGCCGGGGTTCACCTTGTCCTGGTTGGCGTACTTGGGCGCCGTGCCGTGGGTGGCCTCGAAGATGGCGTGGCCGGACTCGTAGTTGATGTTGGCGCCGGGGGCGATGCCGATGCCGCCGACGCACGCGGCCAGGGCGTCGGAGATGTAGTCGCCGTTGAGGTTCATCGTGGCGATCACGTCGTAGTCGCTGGGGCGGGTGAGGATCTGCTGCAGGAAGGCGTCGGCGATGACGTCCTTGATGACGATCTGCTTGCCCGTCTTGGGGTTCTTGAGGGACTGCCAGGGGCCGCCGTCGAGGTCGGCCGCGCCGAACTCCTTCTTCGCGAGGGCGTAGCCCCAGTCGCGGAAGGCGCCCTCGGTGAACTTCATGATGTTGCCCTTGTGGACGAGCGTCACGCTGGCGCGGTCGTTGTCGATGGCGTACGTGATCGCGGCGCGGACGAGGCGCTCCGTGCCCTCGCGCGACACGGGCTTGATGCCGAAGCCGGAGGAGCCGGGGAAGCGCACCTTCTTGAACATCGCGGGGAAGTTCTGCTCGAAGACCTTGGCGAACTTCGCGCAGTCGTCCGTGCCGGCCTCGAACTCGACGCCGGCGTAGATGTCCTCGGAGTTCTCGCGGAAGATGACCATGTCCGTCTGCTCGGGGCGCTTCACGGGGCTGGGCACGCCGGCGAAGTAGCGCACCGGGCGGAGGCAGGTGTAGAGGTCGAGGATCTGGCGCAGCGCGACGTTGAGCGATCGGATGCCGCCGCCGACGGGCGTCGTCAGCGGGCCCTTGATGCCCACGAGGTACTTCTTGAAGTCGGCCAGCGTCTCGTCGGGCAGCCACGAGCCGGTCTTCTCGAAGGCCTTCTCGCCCGCGAGCACCTCGTGCCAGTGGATCTTCCGCTCGCCCTTGTAGGCCTTCTGCACGGATGCGTCGAAGACGCGCACGCTCGCGGCCCAGATGTCGGGGCCGATGCCGTCGCCCTCGATGAAGGGAACGATGGGGTCGTTGGGGACCTTGAGGCCGGAGGCGGACATCGTGATGGGCGTGGGCATGGGTCGTGAGGCTCCGAATCTGAAAGAGTGCGTGGTTCTCGTGCGGGCGACGGGGGGCGCTGCGGCCCCGGCGTCGGCCCCGGCGTCGGGGCCTGCCGGGGACCGGGGTGAGGGAAAAGAATACCGCGCCCGCCGAATGGGATCGGCGGGCGCGGCGTGTGGTGTCTGGATGGCGCCCCGCGAGGCCTTGCGGAGCGGGTCGGGCTCGCGTGGAGCGTCGGGGGTTCAGCGACGGCGACGGGCGAGGGCCAGGCCGGCAAGGGCGAGTGTGGCGACGGCGCCGGGGGCGGGGATCTGGGGCAGGTCGCCCCGGAACTGCCGGTGGTGGAACTCGCCCGTGCCCGTGAGGGAGGAGGCGACCAGCGATCCGTCCATCGAGCCGTTGTTGAAGATGACGTCGGCGAAGGGCGCGAAGACCGAGCCCTTCACGCCGACGCTCGACATGTTCAGCGTGTCGGCCTCGTAGAAGTTGAAGAGGATGTCGCGGTCCTCGACGCCGCTCAGAAAGAACCCGAAGTTCTTCATCGAGGCGCTCGAGCCGTCGACGTTGATCAGCACGGTCGAGCCCGTCGGCGCCGCGATGCTCAGCGAGACCGCCTTGGCGAGCGCCGCGCCCGAGAGGTGGAACACGTTCAGGCCGGACGCGGCGCCCGAGAGCGTGATCGCGTTCCAAGGCGTGACGGTGGTGGAACCGGTGATGGTTAGCCCGCTCCACAGCGCGGACGACTGCTCCGCCTGCGCGCGGGCCGCGTTGAAGTCGAAGGGCGCGGGCGCCTGGTACGCGCTGCCGCCGGGCAGGCCGACGCCCGTGAGGGCCGCGGCGCCCGCGTAGCGGATGTTGCCCGAGAACACCTGCCCGTTCACCCACTGCAGCGACCCGCCGACGATGAGGTCGTCGCGGGCGCCGGACGAGTTCGCGAGCTTCGAGCCGATCGCCATATTCTGCAGGAACACGCTCCCGCCCGCGGCGAGGCGGCCCTCGAAGTCCGTGTTCTGATAGTGGACGGAACCGAAGATGAGCGCGTTGAACCCGTGCTCGTCGATGGTGATCCCGGCGTCGGCGTCGGCGCCGACGGTGAAAAGAACGGCGGCCCCGGCGAGGGCGGCGAGCGAACGTGTGCGGGTCTTGGACATGGCGTTGCGTTCCCTGTGTGCGAAAAATGCCCGTGGACACAGGAAGCGTGCGATTCGCGGCGCACAGAAACAAGGCCCCGATCCGGAGGGGGCCGATCGGGGCGCGCTCTGTAGAGTCTGTGCGGGTTGTGCGGGGGCGGGCGGTCGCGGCGGGCGTCAGTCGCCGTGCTTCTCGCGCAGCCGGGGGGAGAGCCGCAGCAGGAGTTGGGCCCGCTCGAACTCGTCGAGCCAGTCCTGCAGCGTGGCGTTGAGCTCGTCCTGCTCGAGGGGGGCGCCGGGCAGCGGGCACGCGGCGCCGAGCTGCCTCGCCGCGACGGCGCGATACCGGGAGAGCGTCCGGTCGCCCAGCAGGCCGACGAACTCGAAGTCCTCCGCCATGAAGACCGCGGTGGGCACGCGCAGGCCCTGGTTGATCATGATCTGTTCGGAGAAGTCGCTGTGCTTGTCGCGGTCCACGAAGCGCAGGTGGATGCGCTCCGGGTTGACCTCCGCGATGCGGGCGATGAGCGGGCACTGCTGCACGCAGTCGCCGCACCACGTGCCGGAGGAGACGAGCACGCGCATCTCGCGGGTGAAGCCGCGCAGGAGGTTGCGCTGGGCCGCGGCGAGCTCGGCGCGCGCGTAGACGTCGTTCCAGTGCGTCTGCTGGTCGGGCTTGCCGGTGGCGACGTACTCGGCGAAGGGCAGGCCGTGGTTGAAGGTGGTCTTGAGGAAATCAGCGGTGAGCATGGTCGCTCCGATGGTTCAGATGTTGATTCGTTGCACGAAACGTACTGACGAGATACCCCCGCACGCGCAGGGGAAAACTTCCGGGGGCGGGGGGGGTTAGTGGATTTCGTCGGGGGTTTGGGGGGCGATGGGGGAGAGGTCGGAGGGGCGCCCGTTGATAGTGGCGCCGGCCTGCATGAAGGCGACGCTGTTGCGTACGAAGTCGTGGGGGAAGTTGAGCGACGGCTTGGAGGCCTCGTCGAGGCGGGCGAGGTGGGCCTCGCTGAGCGTGACGTCGAGGGCCTTGAGGTTGTCGTCCAGTTGTTGCATGGTGCGGGCGCCGATGATGGTGCTGGTCACGCCCGGTCGGTTCTGCACCCACGCCAACGCGGCCTGCGCCGGCGTTGCGCCCGCCTCCTTGGCGACCGAAACGAGGACGTCGACAACGCCGAAGGTGCGGTCGTGCAGGTGCTTGGCGACCCAGTCGCCGCGTTTGGCGTCGTCGGGCTTGCTGTCGCGCGTGTACTTGCCGGTGAGCACGCCGCCCTTGAGGGGCGACCAGGGGGTGACGCCCATGCCCATCGCCTCCGCCATGGGCATGAGTTCGCCCTCGACGGTGCGCTCGAGCAGCGAGTACTCGATCTGCAGCGCGATCAGGGGCGCCCAGCCGCGGAATTGCGAGATGGTCTGCGCCTCGGCGCATTTCCACGCCGGGGTGTCGGAGAAGCCGACGTGGCGGACCTTGCCGGCGCGGACGAGGTCGTCGAGGGCGCGCATGGTCTCGTCGATGGGGGTGAAGACGTCCCAGCAGTGCATCCAGTAGAGGTCGATGTAGTCGGTGCGCAGGCGCCGCAGCGAGTGCTCGCAGGCGTCCATGATCGCCTTGCGCCCCGCCCCGCCGGAGTTGGGGTCGCCGGCGTGCATGCCCCCGAAGAACTTGGTGGCGACGACCACGCGGTCGCGCACACCCTTCTTGTCGAGGTGCTTGCCGATGATGACCTCGGAGTGGCCCTTGGTGTACATGTTGGCGGTGTCGAGGAAGTTGCCGCCCCGGTCGAGGTAGGCGTCGATGATCGCGCGCGACTCGTCCACGTCCGACCCCCAGCCCCATTCGAGGCCGAAGGTCATCGTGCCGAGGCAGAGCGGCGAGACGCGCAGGCCGGAGTGGCCGAGCGTGACGTAGTGGTTGAGGGCCATGGGCGGCTCCGTGGGGGCGGTTGTTCCGGGGAAGGCGTCCGCGAGGTCGCCGACGGGTGTTGAGTTTAGGCGGCGGGTCGCTATTCAGAGCATCCGCGCGATGTGCACCACGCTTGTGTGCCGTGGTGTCGCGCAGCGTCGCCACGCCCGAGCGCCCCCAAGGCCACACGCGCATCACGTCCGCCCTCCGGGCGGAGTTCGCATTTGGCCCACTCCGGGGGCGGGGGCTTGCTTGGACGCTTGCGCGTCCTCGCCGTGCCCCCGGCAACGGGCGCGCGCCCTTCGGGCGGGGAGTGATGATTGCGCGTGTGTTCACCGGCGGACAGCCGCTTCACTCCTCCAGCGAGTCCCGCAGTCGGCGCAGCGCGTCGAACGCCTGCATCGGCGTCATCGACTCCAGGTCCAGCCGCTTGAGTTCCTCCACCACCGGGTGGGGCAGGTACTCGGTGAAGAGGCTCATCTGCGCCCGCTCCCGCTCCGCCGCGGCCCGCTCGTGCGCCGACCGCACGTGCGAGAGGTCCGCCGGCTCGTGCGAGACCGCGAGGCTTTCGAGCAGCTCCTTCGCCCGCTCGATCACGTCCGCCGGGATGCCCGCGAGGCGCGCCACCTGCACGCCGTAGGAGCGGTCGGTGCGCCCGGTGAGGATGCGGTGCAGGAACACGATCTCGTCGCCCCATTCGCGCACCGCGACGTGCAGATTCACCACGCGCCCGGGCGTCGTCTCTTCGAGCTGGGTGAGCTCGTGGTAGTGCGTCGCGAAGAGCGTGCGCGCGGGGGTGGGCACGGCGCGCTCGTCGCCCGGCGCCAGCGGCGCAGCCTGCGCCAGACGCTCCGCGATCGCCCACGCGAGGCTCAGGCCGTCGAGCGTGGAGGTGCCCCGCCCGATCTCATCGAGGATCACCAGCGAGCGCCCCGTCGCGTGGTGGAGGATGTTGGCGGTTTCGGTCATCTCGACCATGAACGTGGACTGCCCGGCGTGCAGAGCGTCGTCGGCGCCGACGCGCGTGAAGACGCGGTCGCACAGGCCGATCGTCGCCCGCTCCGCGGGGATGTACGAGCCCGTGTGCGCGAGGATCGTCAGCAGCGCGCACTGGCGGATATACGTGGATTTGCCCGCCATGTTCGGCCCCGTGATCAGCGCCAGCGAACCCGGCTGGGCGCGCGTCGCGAGGGCCGCGTCGTTGGGCACGAAGTCCTCGCCCAGCAGTTCTTCGAGCACGGGGTGGCGCCCCTGCGCGATGTCAAGGGTGGGCTCGTCGGCGATGGTCGGGCGGGTCCAGCCGCGCCGCACGGCGCGCTCCGCGAAGCAGCGCAGGGCGTCGACCTCCGCGACGGTCTGCGCGAAGCGGGCGACGCTCGCCATGACCTCGGGCGCCGCGATCTTCGCGCACAGGGCGTCGAAGATCGCCTGCTCGCGCGCGATCGCCCGGTCGCGGGCGGTCAGCACCTTCTCCTCGAACTCCTTGAGCTCCGGCGTGGTGTAGCGCTCCGCGTTCTTGAGCGACTGGGTGCGCTTGAAGGCGTCGGGCGCGTGGCGGGCCTGCGCGCTCGTCAGCTCGATGAAGTACCCGAAGACCTTGTTGTAGCCGACCTTCAGCCCGCTGAGCCGGTGCTCGTCGAGCAGGCGCTGCTGGTACTTCGCGAGCCAGTCGGAGGCGTCGCGCTGGAGCGAGCGTGTCTCGTCGAGCGTCGCGTCCACGCCGTCGCGCACCAGCCCGCCCTCGCGCAGGTGCGACGGGGGGCTGTCCACGCAGGTGCGCCCGATCTCCTCCGCGAGGGGCGCCAGCGCCTCGCGCGTCGCCAGCAGCGACTCGCGCCGCGCCGCGAAGGCGGCGCTGTTGCCCAGGGGGTCCGCCAGGGCGTCGATGCGGGAGAGCGACCGCCCCAGCGCCCACACGTCGCGCGGCGTCGCCCGGCCCAGCGCCACGCGTCCCGCGATCCGGGCCACGTCCTGCACGCCCCCCAGCGCCTCGCCCAGCGCGTCGCTCGCGCGACGGTCCTCCACCAGCGTCGCGACGCACGCCTGCCGGGATTCGATGTCCGCCTTGTGCGCGCACGGGGCGCAGAGCCAGTCGCGCAGCAGCCGCTTGCCCATCGGCGTGCGGCAGCCACCGCCCGTCTTCATGAACACGCCCAGCAGCGAGCCGTCGAGGGCGCCGTCGCGCATGGTGCGCTCGATCTCGAGCGAGCGCAGCGTCACCGCGTCGATGCGGAGCACATCGCGGGACTCCTCGCGCCTGGGCGGCGAGAGGTGGGGGATGGGCGCACGATCGGCGCTGCGCCGGGTGTCGCCGGGGGTCTGCGTCTCGCGGAGGTAGAACACGAGCGCCCCCGCCGCGCCGATGAAGGGGTCGTCCTCGCGCAGGCCGAAGCCCTGCAGCGAACGGACGCGCCACTGCCCGCGCAGCGCTTCGAGCGCTTCATCGCGACGGAACTGCCACGCGGGGCGCCCGGTGTGGACCGCGCCCAGCGCGCGCGCGAGGCGTTCGATCCGCTCCGGCACGGCGCCGTCCGCCGGCTCGCAGTACAGCACCTCGGTGACGGCGCGCCGGGCCAGCTCGTCCGCGAGGTCGCGCGCGAGACACTCGAACACGCGGAACGAGCCCGTGGACAACTCCACGATCGCCACGCCCGCCGTGCAGCCCGGCTCGCGGTCGTCGCCCAGGTACGCGACGCACGCGAGGTTGTTCGAGCGGTCGTCGCGCAGCAGGGCGTCGTCCACCACGGTCCCCGCCGTGAGCACGCGCGACACGGCCCGGTCCACCACGCCCTTGGCGTCGCGCGGGTCCTGCACCTGCTCGCACACAGCGACGCGGTAGCCCTGCTCGACCATCCGGCGCAGGTACGTCTCCACGGCGTGGTAGGGCACGCCCGCCATGGGCACGCCGGGCGTGCGCTCGGTGAGGGTGATCCCCAGCGCCTTGTGCGCCGTGACCGCGTCCTCGTCGAACATCTCGTAGAAGTCGCCCATCCGGAAGAAGAGCACGCACCCGGGGTAGCGCTCCTTGAAGCCGAAGTACTGGCGCATCGCGGGCGTGTCGCGGCCCTTGCCCGTCGCGCCCTTGGGCTTGGCGGGCGCCGGCGCGGATGCATCGCCGGACGCTGAGTCTTCCGAGGGCGGAACTTCCGGGGGCGGGGGCGGGGGTGGGGGCGCGTCGACACGCACGGGCTTGAAGCCCGGGGCGACGTTGGCGCCAGCGTTGTCGCGATCGTTCGCCATCTCGCTCCGGTGGGGGGGCGTCGCCGCGCCCCGAGCCCCCATGAATACCCAAAAACGCGAAGGCCCGACCGTTGGGCCGGGCCTGTGCGTTGCGGGGGCAAGTGGAGTGGACCGGGATCGAACCGGCAACCTCCTCGATGCGACCGAGGCGCTCTCCCAAATTGAGCTACCACCCCGCAGGGCTGGGCGAGGGGGCGTTCCCCACTCGCTCGGGCGTGAGTATATCGGCTCGGGTGCGACCCGTCCCGGGCGGCGGAACGTTCCGGCGTCGCCCGTGAGGGGCCGGGGCGTGGCGGGCCCTAGATGCACATGAGTTGCATGTGCGCCGGGGCCGCGCCTACCCTGTGGGCGCATGGGCACCACCTCGATCCATCTTCGCGTCGGTCGGCGCCGGGCGCTGAGCGCTCTCGCCGCGGCCTGCTGCGCGCTCGCCCTCGCCTCGTGCGGCGGCGCCCGCGAAGAGGCGGAGCAGGAGGCCGCGCTGCGCATCGTCGTCACCCTGCCGCCGCTGGCGGGGCTGGCGGCGGCCGTGGCGCCGGAGGGCTCGAACATCGTCACGCTGCTGCCGCCGGGCGTCTCCGAGCACGGCTTCGAACTCACGCCCTCGGCGATCGCCGCGCTGGGGCGCGCGGACGTCGTCGTGCTCGTGGGCATGGGCCTCGAGACCCGCGTCGAAAGGGCGCTGCGCGAGCGCGCGGACGATCGGCGCATCGTGATCCGCTTCGATCACGCGCTGGGCCTCGACAGCGAGGGGCACGCCCACCACCACGAGCACACCGAGGATTGCGATCACTCCCTCGACGACGATCCGCACCTGTGGCTGGACCCCACGCTCGTCGAGCGTTTCGCGCCCGCGCTGGCGCGAGGCATAGCCGAGGCTCTTGACCGGCGCGTCGCCCTCACCGACAGCGTGCGCACAGAGATCGAAGCCCGGGCCGAGGCCCTCGCCCAGATCGCCCGCGATGTTGATGACGCATACGCCGCGGCGCTCGAATCCTTCCGCGGCGCCCCGATCGTCACCCACCACGACGCCTACGGGCGCATCGCGCATCGGTACGGGCTGGAGGTCGCCGCGGTGATCCGGCTGGGCGAGGGCTCGGAGCCGACGCCCGGCTCGATCTCCAACGTCGCCCGTCTGGTGCGTGAGCGCGGCGTGGGGGCCATCTTCGTCGAGCCCCAGTTCTCACGCACCGGCGCCCGGCGCATCAGCGAGGCCACCGGCGCCCGGCTCGTCCCCATCGACCCCCTCGGCGACGGCGACTGGGAAGCCATGATGCGCAGCAACCTGGCGTCGCTGGTGGAAGGGCTCCGCCCCGAACGGGGCGCTTCGCCGTAGGCTGTAGCTGTATGACGCAGGCCGCGCTCGAGTTCGACCGCGTCTCCTACACCTACCCCGGCGGGCAGCAGGCGTTGCGCGCCGTCTCGCTGCGGGTGGCGCCGGGCGAGCGGCTCGGTGTGCTGGGGCCGAACGGCGGCGGCAAGTCCACCCTTCTCAAGATCGCGCTGGGGCTGCTGACGCCCGACGAGGGCGAGGTGCGGGTGTGGGGCATGTCGCCGCATCAAGCGCGGCGCGAGGGCGTGGTGGGGTACCTGGCGCAGCGGATGGAGGCCGCGCTGGACTTCCCGCTCAGCGCACGGCAGGTGGTGGAGGTCGGCGCTTCGCGTCGGCTGGCGCCGTGGCGGTCGCCGCCGCGGGCGATGCGCGAGCGTGTGGATCGATCGATCGAACTCGTCGGCGCGACGTCCTACGCCGACCGGCCCGTGGGCCGGCTCTCGGGCGGGCAGTTGCAGCGGGTGCTCATCGCGCGGGCCGTGGCGTGCGAGCCGAAGATCCTGGCGCTCGACGAGCCGACCGTTGGCGTCGACGCCGAGGGCCAGCGGCGCTTCGGCGAGTTGCTGACCACGCTCAACCGCGAACTCAACCTCACGATCCTGCTCGTGAGCCACGACATCCGCGGCGTCGCGGCGGGGTGCGACCGCGTCGCGTGCCTGTCGCGCACGCTGCACTTCCACGACGCCCCGGAGGGCTTGACGCCGCAGGTGCTCGCGGAGGTCTTCAGCCACGAGGTCGGCGCCGCGTTCGGCGGCGAGGTGCATGTCGATGCGCACCACGCCCACGAGTGCCCCGGCGGCCACACGCACGATGCGCCGGGCGCGGCCCGTCGCGAGGAGGGGGGCGAGCGTGCGCACGATTGAGTACCTGCTCGGCCCCGATGCGCCGATGTTCCTGCCGGGGGTGCTGGCGGGGCTGGCGATCGCGCTGCTGTGCGCGCCGCTGAGCGTGCTGGTGGTGCTCAAGCGGATGGCGTTCATCGGGCAGGGCGTGAGCCACGCGGCGTTCGGCGGCGTGGGCCTCGCGGTGCTGCTGGGTTTGGCGGCGACGCAGAGCTTCGCGCTGATCGCGCTGTTTTGTGTGGGCAGCGCGTGGGGCATCGCATTGGCGAGCGGCCGGCGCGCGCTGCGCGCCGACACCGTGATCGGCATCTTCCTCGTGGGCGCGATGGCGCTGGGGGCGCTGCTGGTGGCGCTGCGATCACAGCTTGTGCCCGGCGGCGCAACGCCGCCGGGGTGGGAGCAGATCCTCTTCGGGTCGATTTTGGAAGTCGGCAAGGCGGACGCGGCCCTCGCGTGGGTCATGGCGGGCGCGACGTTGGCGGCGCTGTGGTGGTGGCGCAGGCCCATGCTCTTCTGGGCTTTCGACGAGACGAGCGCCGAGGCCTACGGCGTGCGCACGGGCGCCATGCGGTTCCTGCTGCTCACGCTCCTGGCGCTGGCCGTGGTGACGGCGATGAAGCTCGCCGGCGTGGTGCTGGCGACTGCCCTGCTGGTGCTGCCCGGCGCCACGGCGCTGCGGCTGAGCGCAAGACTCTGGCCGGCGCTGGGGCTGTCGCTGCTCGCGGCGCTGCTGGGCGTGATGGGGGGGCTGGTGATGAGTTATGAATTGGACCTGCCCCCGGGCGCGTGCATCGTCATGACGCAGGTGGCGTTGTTCGTCGGCGCGTGCGTCGTCGGGGCGCTACGCTCGAACAGTAAGACGGAACAACCACGCACGGAGAAGCGCGCATGAAAGCCGAGACGTTCCTGGCGGAGCTCAACCGCCTGCGCAAGGACCTGGACGAAGACCCCACCGACATCGAGTGGCTCACGCTGCACCACGTGTTCTGCTTCGTGTCCTACAAGATGGGCGATTTCCAGAAGTACATCGACGAGCAGGACGCCAAGGGCGCCTTCGCCGATTTCGAGCCCTGACCCCCCCGGTGCGCCGGCGGGCGGGGGGGCATCCCGGCGTCCGGACGGGGTGGCGTGGCGGCCCTGGGGCCCCGGCGGGGGGGGTGGTCGCACATTTCTTGCAACTGGGCTTGACCATCGCCCGAAAAAGAGAATGATCGATCGACCTTTCGCGACGGGCGGAGGCCGCACGACGACCGGAGAACCCGGCGGCACGGCGGCCCGAGACGACGCGACGACCGTCTCCCCCTACGAGACGGGCGATGTGCCGGAGCGACGGCTCCGGGGAAAGAGTCCGGCGGCGGGTAAGTCGACCCGCGGCGGCCGGGCGAGGCTCTTTCGGATAGGAGGTGATCCAGTGACGAATTCTGACTGTATCAAGGGGCTGCGTATCTGACGCACGCTCGACGGAGCTGCTGTCTATGCAGCCCGAAGCACAAGCTTCAAGGAGCCCGGTCCCCCACAGGGGGCCGGGTTTCTTCGTTTCTCGAGGGCCTCCTG
>RECZ01000005.1 GCA_007693765.1 Phycisphaerales bacterium
TGCTGTACCCGGGCATGGGGCACCCGGCGCAGGGTCGGCGCTTCGAGCGCGACGTATCGGCGTTCCTGCGGGAGGGCGACCCGACGGTCGCGGCGGGGGCTTGGCTGGCCCGGGCGGCAAGGGACGGTCAGTGAGGCTGCACGCGGTCCCAGGGGCGCGTGCGCATCCACGCAGGTTGACGCAACCGCCGCCAGGCCGTACGCTTTATCGTACGTACGTTGACGCTGCGGCGAGGAGGAGGAGGGCCATGGCCACGATCACGGCGACCGAGGCGCGTCGGCGCCTCTATCAGTTGCTCGATGAGGTGTCGGCGTCGCACGAGCCCGTGCAGATCACGGGGCGCCGCGGGAACGCGGTCCTCGTGTCAGAGGACGACTGGCGCGCCGTGCAGGAGACGCTGTTTCTGCTATCGGTCCCAGGGATGCGGGAGTCGATACGGGAAGGCATGGCCACGCCGGTCGACGACCTCGAAGACGAACCCGGCTGGTGAGTTGGCGCCTGCGGTTCACCAAGCAGGCGCAGAGAGACGCCGCCAAGCTCGCGGCCGCCGGGTTGCGCCCCAAGGCGGAGGTGCTTCTCGACGTGCTGCGCGAGGACCCCTTCCAGCGGCCGCCGCCGTTCGAGAAGCTCGTGGGCGACCTGCGTGGCGCGTACTCGCGCCGCATCAACCTCCAGCACAGGCTCGTCTACGAGGTCGTCGCCGAGGAGCGTGTGGTGAAGGTCCTCAGGCTGTGGACGCACTACGAGTGACCCGTTGGCTGCCGTCGCCGACGCGGTCGCCGATCACGGCCTCCGGCGCGACCCCGCGAACACCCCGCCGGAGAACCCGCCGATGCCGAGCATGAAGCCGAAGTCGTACCAGCGGCCGAGGTTGGGCACGGCGTAGACCCGCACCGCGTCGCTGAAGAGGCTGACGATGAACGTGACCGGCGCGATGAAGCCGTGCCACAGCCCGAGCCAGAAGCCCGGCGCGTCGCCGGCCGTGGCGCCGGGCGCCTGGGTGGCCGTGCAGGCGGCCAGGACGAGGGCGAGGACGGCGACGGACGCGATCGACGATGCGCGGCGCATGGGCACCTCCAGCGGACATCATGCGGCATGGGATCGCCTCCGTCCCGTTGGCGGGGCCATCCGTCCGTGTTGCCGTGGTCGTGCCGGGCGTAGCCTCGCTGCGATCGGTCCGCGCTCGGCCCCAAGGCGCGCGCCCGGCGGCGGCGGGCCGCCGAGGGCGACGCCGCGCCGACGCGCACCGCTGGAGGACGGCATGGATGGGATGACGATCCTGGCGATCGCGGTGCTGCTCTACGGGGCGCTGTGCCTCGCGCTCGCGCTCTTCAAGGCGCCGGCGGCCATCTGGAACATGGGCAAGATCGAGGGCTTCAAGAAGCTCTTCGGCGAGCTCGGCACGCAGGTGTTCCTCGGCGTGTGGGGCGTCGTGGGCGTTGCGCTGGGGGTCTGGTTGCTGGTGCGGTAGGCGCTGACAGGCGACGGAACCACGCTGGTGAATCGCGTACAATCCGGCGATGCAGCGAGAGTTCGACGTCGTCGTGGAGCGAGATCCTGAGGGATTCCTGGTGGCCACCGTGCCGGGCCTTCCTGGGTGCCATACGCAGGCCCGCTCGCTTGATGAGTTGATGGAGCGGGTGAGAGAGGTCATCGAGTTGTGCCTCGAAGAGGAGGTCTCACCCCCACCTCTTCTCGAGTTCGTCGGAGTCCAGCGCGTTCGCCTCACAACACGGTGACCGCTCGCCTTAGCGTTGCGCGTCAGGACCTCATACGGGCGCTCACCCGGACCGGGTTAGCGATAGTACGGGTGCGTGGCAGCCACCACTTCCTCCGTCATTCCGATGGTCGGCGGACCACCGTTCCAGTCCACGCCGGTGAGGCCATCGGCCCCGGTCTGCTGTCGAAGATCCTGCGGGACACGCAGCTTTCGCGCACTGACCTCCTGCGGCTGCTTGCGTCGTGAAAGGCGGACGGGCGCATGGGCGGTGTACCTTCTTACGGTTCGACGCCGGGGTCGGTTGGTGCGCCGGTGAGGCCCGGGTGGATGCCCCTTGGGCGTGCCGCGTGGCCACGCCGACCTGCGGGCCCCTCGCCGCGTTAGGAGAGCGCCGATGGCACGTTTGGTCTACCAGCTCAAGGTGACGCTGCGGGGCACGCGGCCGCCGATCTGGCGGCGATTGGAGGTCGCGAGCGACCTGACGCTCGGGGGCCTGCACGAGGTCCTGCAGATTTCCATGGGGTGGACTGACGGCCACCTGCATGCCTTCGTCGCGGACGGCGTTGAGTACGGGACGCCCGACCCCGAGTGGGGCACGCAGGTCAGGGACGAGTCCCGTGTCCGCCTGACCCGGGTGCTGCGGGCGCCGAAGGACCGGCTGGTCTACGAGTACGACTTCGGAGATGGCTGGGAGCACGTCGTCGTGCTCGAGAAGGTGTTGCCGTTCGATCCCGCGCGCCATCAAGATCCGTTGGTGACCGGAGGGCGCCGCGCCTGCCCGCCGGAGGACTGCGGGGGGGTCTTCGGCTTCTATCGGATGCTCGACGTCCTGGGCGACCCGCAGCATCCCGAGCACGGGGATATGCGCGAGTGGGTCGGCGACGTCTTCGAACCCGATGTGTTCGACATCGAGGAGGCGAACCTGCTCCTGCGCGGTGGGTGAACGCGACCGCGGAGCGTCTGGCGCGTTTGGTGAGCAAAATGTGATATCGTTTTGCTACCAGCGCGAGTCACGCGCCCCACGATCAGGAGGAGCCATGACCCCCCAAGCCGCCTCACCCTTCGCCCTCGACATGCCCGCCCCCGAGGTCCGCGAGCGCCCCGCC
>RECZ01000014.1 GCA_007693765.1 Phycisphaerales bacterium
CCACCCCCCCACGACCCAACCAACCAAAAACCCCCCGATTCCCCCCCCGCCCCCCTACACCCCCCGCTTCGCCACCGCCTCGTCCACCGTGTCGTACATCCGCACCAGCTTGTGCAGGCGGATCAGCTTCAGCGCCTGCACGATCTCCTTCGACGCCCCCGCCACGCACAGCGTCCCCCCGCCCTTCGTGCACGCCTTGTGCGCCTCGACCAGCGCCCCCAGCGCCGTCGACGACAGGAACCGCACGCTGTCGAAATCGATCACGAACACCGCCCCCGGCGCCCCCTCGATGCGCGCCAGCAACTCCGCCTGGAATTCGATGATGTACTTCGGGTCCAGCACGTCCGCGCGCACCAGCTCGATCACGTGAACCCCGTCGCGCACCCGGGCGTTGAACGTCGTCGCAGATCCGTCCATCGCACAACCCTCCTTGGCCCGCGGCGGCGGCCGCGATGAAATCAGCATAGCACCGCCGCCCCGCTCAGTTCTCCTGATCCGTCGGCCGCATCAGCACCTCGTTCACGCTCACGTGCGCCGGCGCCTCCATCGCGTGCACGATCTCCCGCGCCACATCCTCGCTCGTCAGCCAGCGCATCGGCGGGCGGTTCTTGGCCCGTTCGATCATGTCCGGGTCCGTCGCGTGGTCGTGCAGCTCCGTCTCCACCAGCCCCGGCGCCACGACCGTAACCCGCAGCCCATGCTTGGTCACCTCCGACCGCAGCCCCTCGCTGAACGCGTGCACGAAGTGCTTCGTCGCGCAGTACACCGCCGCGCCGGGGAAGAGACGCCGCCCCGCCACGCTCGAGACGTTCACGAAGTGCCCGCTCCCCCGCGCGAGCATCCCCCCGATCACCGCCGCCGTGCAGTGCAGCACGCCGTTGATGTTCACATCCACCATCCGCGCCCACTCCTCCTCGCGCTCTTTCTCCACGAACGAGTTGATCATCACCCCCGCGTTGTTCACCAGCGCATCGACCGGCCCCAGCCCGCCCTCCACGCGCTCCACCATCGCCCGCACACCGTCGCGACTCGTCACGTCGCACTCGAACGCCGCCGCCTCGCCCGCGGCGCCCTCGCCGCGCAGCTTCTCGATCAGCGCCGCCAGCCGCTCCCCGCGCCGCGCCACCATCGCCACCCGCGCCCCCCGGCGCACCAGCCCTGCCGCCGCGGCCTCGCCGATGCCGCTGCTCGCCCCCGTCACGATCACCACCCGACCCTTCACTCCCGACATCTGCGCCTCCTTCGAGTACGAACCAGAACACACCGAACCATCCCCCCCGCGAAACCCTACCCCGCCCATCGCGGGAGCGCCCCCCGCGGGGGCTCTATACTGGCCTCCCCCCCCGGAAAAGCCGCGCCGT
The DNA here is from genome assembly GCA_007693765.1 of Phycisphaerales bacterium. Taxonomy (GTDB): domain Bacteria; phylum Planctomycetota; class Phycisphaerae; order Phycisphaerales; family UBA1924; genus RECZ01. Next base: position 1,362 of record RECZ01000014.1, read on the forward strand.
CCCGCTCCCGCCCGACCCCCCGCAGCCGCGCACGAAAGGCCCCCACGCCGTGCCCTACACCATCCGCCCAGACGACCGCATCACCGTCGACGCCGACGATCCGCGCGACTACCTCAAAGAGCACCTCGACACCGGCGACCGCTGGGTGCTCAACTTCGGCCCCCAGCACCCCGCCACCCACACCACCCTGCGCCTCGTCATGGAGCTCGACGGCGAACGCGTCGCCCGCGTCACGCCCCACATCGGCTACCTCCACTCCGGCTTCGAGAAGCTCGGCGAGCACCTCGACTACAACCAGTACGTCACCATCGTCAGCCGGATGAACTACCTCAGCCCGATCTCCAACGACATCTGCTGGCACCACGCCGTCGAGACGCTCTTCGGCATCAGCATCACCCCGCGATGCAAGGCCGTGCGCACGATCATGGCCGAGATGGGGCGCATCCAGGACCATCTGCTCTGCGTCGGCGCCGCGGCCCTCGACCTCGGCGCCTTCACCGGCTTCCTCTACGCCTTCAACCCCCGCGAGAAGATCTACGACATCTGCGACTACATCTCCGGCCAGCGCTTCCACCCCGACTGGACCCGCGTCGGCGGCGCCATGCAGGACCTCCCCGACGAGGAGATGTTCAAGAAGCTCATCAAGAACTTCATACACAACGACCTCCCCCAGGCCATCGAAGACCTCGAGAAACTCGTCCTGCGCAACCGCATCTTCATGGACCGCACGCAGGGCATCGGCGTCATCTCCGAGCACGACGCCATCGCCTGGGCCCTCACCGGCCCCGTCGCCCGCGCCTCGGGCGTCCGCCGCGACCTCCGCAAGGACGAGCCCTACCTCTGCTACGCCGACAACTGGGACGGTCAGGGCGCAGAGGCCGTGAAGTTCCAGGTCCCCCTCGCCACCGACGGCGACGTCTACGCCCGCTTCCAGGTCCGCATCGCCGAGATGCGCGAGTCCATCCGCATCGTCGATCAACTCATCGACGACATCCCCGGCGGCCCCATGGACACCTTCTCCGACGCCAAGATGGCCAAGCCGCCCAAGAAGGACGTCTACGGCTCCATCGAGGGCCTCATCCAGCACTTCGAACTCATCATGACCAACCGCGGCTGGGACGCCCCCATCGCCGAGGCCTACGGCGCCAACGAGACCGCCAACGGCGAACTCGGCTACTTCATCGTCGCCGACGGCGGCCCCCGCCCCTGGCGCGTGAAGACCCGCCCCCCCTCCTTCCTCAACTTCGCCACGCTCCCCAAAATGCTCGAGGGCCACATGCTCGCCGACGCCGTCGCCGTGCTCGGCTCCCTCAACATCGTCGCCGCCGAACTCGACCGCTGACCGGAGCACAACCCCCACCCAACGCCCAATGCCTACGAGTGCCTAATGCCCAGTGCCTAATGCCGAATGCCTAACGCCCCCCC